>DASUPR010000220.1:0-6546 GCA_036281015.1 Pyrinomonadaceae bacterium | reverse complement strand
ATCACGCACGGCGCGAAGCTGCTGTACGCGTTTGCGGAAGCGACCGTGCCGAAGATGACCGTGATCACACGCAAAGCTTACGGCGGCGCTTACTGCGTCATGGCTTCAAAACACATTCGCACTGACATTAATTTCGCCTGGCCATCAGCGGAGATTGCGGTGATGGGAGCCGAGGGCGCGGTCGGCATTCTTTACCGGCGTGAGTTGGGTGAAGCGCAGGACAAAGACGCCGCGCGCAAATCGCGAGTCGCCGAGTTTGAAGACAAGTTTGCGAATCCTTACGTTGCCGCGGAAAGAGGCTTTGTCGACGAAGTGATCGAGCCGGCACAGACCCGCCCGAAACTCATCCGAGCTTTATCGCTGCTTGAGAACAAGCGCGACAAAAACCCGCCGCGCAAGCACGGCAACATTCCACTTTAACGAGAGACTTAGTCGCGTTCGGTAGGTTCGAACGAGATCAGGCGCGCGACTGGATCGAAACTCATTTTGAACGGAAACAGCGCCCTGCGTCCGAGGATGTTCGGTGTTCCCGGCGCCACGCCGGTCAAAACGTCTGACGGAACTCCGTTCAGCACCAACGCGCCGATACTGACGCGCTGCGGCTCAATCTCCTGTGATTGAACCCGTCCGCCGCCCAAATCGTGCCGGTTCTCAACGCCTGCGTGACTCCGACTGCCAACGACTCGCCCGTCAGTCAACGCCAAACCAAATCCCGATCCCGTGTCGATGAGCGCCAGACGCCCATCGCTCATCCGCACAAACGGGCGCTCCTTCCCTACCCAGCGCACGACCGCGCCGCCACGCGGCACTTGATTCAACCGCAATCCGTGCGACGCCGGATCGAATACGCTCAACTGGCGGTTTGGTAGGTCAACGGAATAACCGAGCGGACTGAAAACGTCGGTCGGATCAAGTATGCCGTCGATCGAACCCGGAAGATTGGCGACGACTGCCGCCACGGCTTTAGTGTTGATTCGATTACTGGGCGTGCCGAGTGACAGGCCCGAAAGGCTTGCTTCCTGATTTGAAGCGATCGGTGAAGTGCTCAGCCCGCCGACGAGGGTTCGGCGTGACTTGTTCACCTGCAAACGTGCGCGGTCGACGACGCGCCGGCTGATAAGTGAAACACCTGCTCCGGTGTCGATCGCGAATGCAAACGGGCCTTCGCCGTTGATCCAGGCATTCGCGACTAAACCATCACGCTCGTCGCGAAGTTTTACAGTCACTACGGACGTAGCGGATTGAGGCTGCAAAATTCGATGGGCGATTCCTGCTTTAGGAACCGCCCATGCAACTGTTGCAACACTCAGAGTGATTAGAGCGATAGCAAGTTTAGCTTTGCTCACGACTCTGGATCCCCCACTAACCGATTAGTAGTTCCGGTCGCGCTTGCGCAGCTTGTATGTCCACAACGCGGAGCCGCCGGCGCCCGACAGCGCACCAATCGCCGCGCCCTTCTTGCCACCGATCAATCCACCGACTGCTGCGCCGGCGCCCGTGCCGATCGCTACCGTCAGTTTGTCGCGGTGCTTATCCCAGAAACTTCGTTTCTTCGGCTGATAGTCGTAATAGACGCGCGAAGAAGAAGCTCTCGATCCGGTATTGCGATAGACGACGCGGTTAGTCGATCGTCTCGCTGCGGGCGCGCTCGTCGTGTTGACGGCGTTCTCAGAAGCCGCTGCGTAACCATCCGCAAACCCGGTCTTGTAAGCTGTTTGTTCACCGGCAGTATTGAACTGCGCCAATTCGTTATTCGCCTGCTGCTCAGTTGCAGCCGGAGCGGCAGCTGTCTGCGCCGCTGTTGCCGATTCCGCCGATGCCGGCTGGCTGCGGTGCATTACCAACGCGCCGACAGAGCCACCGATGAGGGCTGCGATTAGGGCAACTGGAAGAAGTTTATTTGTCATAATCATCGCTCTGGTTTCTCCTTGCAAAATATCCAAGTGCTACAAGCACGCAGTCGCATGTCGCAAGAGGTATTCCAATGTCGTCGGGGAAAGTAGTACGGGTCGGGATCGGGCCGGGATTGTAGCAGTTAGCGCAGTAAAAATGGGCTTCGCAAGGAATTTGCAAGCGAAGCCCAATAGTTTGTAATGGTCCTATTCGATTTTGTGTACCCGATATCGAAGCTTGTGTATTCGATATGGGCAGCTACGTTAAGCGGCCCTCTGAACAGCGGGCTTCTCTTTCAGTAGCTCGAGCGCTTTCTTGAGCTGAAGATCCTCGGCCGCTGGTTTCGGTGCGGGCGCGGGTGCAGGTTTGTCCTTTTCAGTTCCCGGTTCCGCTTTCTGAATCTCATCGTCGTCGTTGCCGGTCAGTTCATCGGGGTCGACGGCTTCGGCAGTTTCCTGGGTTTTGACTTCGACTGATGGCGCCACACCGGAGTGCGCGCGGTCTTCGCCGAGGAAGGTTTTGCCACTGGCCGTTGCCCACTTCACGGTGGTCAACAAGAGGCCGTCGCCACCGCGCAATTGGAACAGTTGCTGTTCGGTGCCGGCGCCAAAGCTCTTTTCGCCGACTACTATTCCGCGGTTCCGTTCGAGCAGTGCCGAGGCAACAACTTCCGCCGCGCCCGCCGTGCCGGTGTTGATTAGAGCCACGATCGGACCGTTGAAAATCGCTTCTTTCGGATCGGCGTTGAAGCTCTTAAGTGGCTTCCCTTCGCGGCCGATCGTTTGCGCGATCATGCCGTCTTTAACAAACAGATTTGCGACTAAGGCGGCTTCGGTTAGCGAACCGCCGGCCGTGTCGCGCATGTCGAGCACGATCTTCTGCACGCCCTGCTTAACGAGATCCTGCAAGCGAGTACGCACTTCAGCGGCGTCGCCGTCGCCAAAGCTGTTGACTCTCAAAATACCAATGCGGCCTGCTTCGATACGCGACTCCGCCGCGGGCGCGCGTGACGAACCTCGCTTCACGCTGATCGTGAGCGGGCTTGAGTTTGCACGCAGCACGCGAAGTTTAACTTCGCTGCCGGCCGGGCCGTTGAGCAGTTGCTTGGCGTCGTAAAGCGAGATGTCGCGAGTGGCCTTGTTGTCGATGTATTCGATAATGTCGCCGGCGTTCAGACCTGCCTGGTCCGCGGGCGAGCCCTTCATCGGCGCGATGATGTAGAGATACGACGCAACCTGCGAGAGTTCAGCGCCGATGCCGACTCCGTTCTTGTTGCCGGCGTTGTAGTCACGCACCTGTTCGGGCGTCAGGTAGGTCGAATATGGATCGAGTCCATAAGCAAGGCCGCGCAGGGCGCCGGCTCGAACTTTATCCATGTTTGGCTCATCTACGTAATCGTTCTGAATGTGCTGCAACACACTTTCAAAAATCCGCAGTTGTGCGTTTGGATCGTTCGCGGGTTGCTGGGCGCCGGTAGCAATCAAACCACCGACAACCGTGTACAGCGTGAGTGTCGCTGACAGCAGGATCAGGATGAACTTGGTACGAAATGACATCTACTTACCTCTTGGATTACGCTCTTTCGACTAGGTTGAGCCGGGAATGGCAAAGATCGCAGCGTTTGCGAACGAAAACGTATGATACAGGCAGCATGAACCAGCATCAAGCATTGTCAACCCCCACGGGGCCGATTCTCGCGCTGGATCTCGGCGATAAACTCGTCGGAACCGCCGTGTCGGATGACAGGCTCGTCACGATTAAACGACTTGCACCACTCAAGCGCTCAAACTGGAAGAGACTGCTTCAGGATGTCGTGACTTTGATCCAGCGCTATGACGCACAAACCGTAGTGATTGGTTTGCCGCTGAATCTCGACGGCACGTCCGGCGAGGCCGCCGAAAAAGCGCAGCAGATCGCTATAAATCTAGCGCGGTCCATCGAGCAACCAGTCTTTTTGCAGGATGAACGCTTGACTTCCGTCGAGGCGATGGAGAATTTAAAGGCCGAGGGGCACAAGCCCGGCGAAATACCAGCCCTGATCGACGGCGAAGCGGCGGCAATGATCCTTCGCGACTTTATTCAGACAGATCAAGAAAGAGTCCCGGTCACCCCCAGTTCACGATGAAAAAACTAATACTTCTGGTCCTGGCAGTAATCCTGTTGGCAGGCGCGGCTGCCGGAGCGTGGGTTTACAAGGACCTGCACGCTCCCATCAGTCACAATAAGAGTGGACAGTACATCGAAATACCCAGAGGCACTTCCCCGGCGGCGATCATCAAAAAACTGACTGCCGAAGGCGTGCTCAAGCGCGAGTGGCCGCTTAAGCTTTACCTTAAGATGAGCGGCAAAGGTTCGACGTTGAAAGCCGGCGAGTACGACTTCGCTTCGCCGATCTCGCCGCTCGGCGTGCTCGCGAAGCTGCAAACGGGCGAACGCCGTCTTAATCGCATCACGATCATCGAGGGCTGGACGCGTTGGGACATCGCGAAGGCAATGGTGCAGGTCCCTGAATTGCGCCTCGAAAGCGAAGCTCAAGCATTAGCTTTAATGGATAACGTGAGCCTGATCAGCGATCTCGATCCGAAAGCGACGAACCTCGAAGGCTATCTCTTCCCTGACACGTATGAGTTTTCACCTGAGACGACGCCAGCGGAGCTTGTGGAGATGATGGTGAAGCGTTTTCGCGATGTTTGGAAACCGGATTGGACTGAGCGCGCGCGCAGTTTGGGCATGACGCCGCGCGAGATCGTCACGATGGGTTCGATCATCGAGACGGAAGCGAAACTCGCAGAAGAGCGGCCGCTGGTCGCGTCGGTGATCTACAACCGTTTGCAAAAAAATATTCCCCTTGCGGTTGACTCGAGCGTGATCTACGCATCGAAGCTGGAGGGAAAGTGGCGTTACGACGGAAAGGTTTACCGCAGTGACATCGAACGCCGCTCGCCGTACAACACGAGAATCTATGCGGGGCTACCGCCGGGACCAGTTGCTTCGTCGGGTGAGAGTTCTTTGAAGGCCGCGCTGAATCCTGCGACGACAGACTACTTGTATTACGTGCGCAATCCGGATCGCGACGACGGCGCGCACAACTTCTATAACAATGGCGGAGACTTTGAAACGGGCGTTCAGGCGTTGCGCAACTGGGAGCGCCAGCGCGATCTCGAAGAGCAGCGAAAGAAGCGCGAAAGCTCGGGTCAGCCGCGGTAAGTCCACAGATTACACAGACAACTTCTTAGAACCTGTGTAGTCTGTGGTTAAGCTTGTAAAAGACTTACTGTTCATCTATGCTCAAGTTCATCAACCGCCCCTGATGAACTTCGAACTGACAACTTTAACGGGGGGACTAACATGTTACGGATAATCACGGGGCTACTCTTATTGTTGACTTGCTCACTGCCTGTTTTAGCCCAGGCTGCCAAAGGCGTCGACAAACAAAACGAACGCGTTAGAGACAGCGGTAGCGATCGCACTCCGGCCAACAACGGCAACAAGACCGATACTGGCGCGGGACGCGGCTTTGACTTCGGACGCGGTCGCACACCTGAGACACCGCCACTCGCAAATCCATATCGACTCGTCGGCCGTCGCGATGTGATCATCAAAGCCGTTCAGGATCTCATGCGCGATCGCAAGTTCGTCGTCGATGAAGCAGCGTCGAAGTTTGCTGACGGCATCATCGTCAGCCAGCCGTTCACCTTCACCAAAGGCGCCGTTACTTCGGAGGGAGAGTTGAGCCGGTACGCTGAGGTGACATCTGAAAATTCACGCGCGTGGACACGCGGCCGCTATACGTTGACGGTTGAGGTCCAACCTATCGACGGCAACACCGCGAACGTGTCAGTGAATGCAAAAGTTGAAGGACGCACTGACGGCGCAACCGGCGCCGAGTGGACCACACTCCGAAGCACCGGCCTTGCTGAAGATCAGTTTCTTGATGGTCTCATCTTCGCGGTGACTGGAGCGGCTGCTCCCGGCCGGCCTCTGCCACAGCCTTAACAAATCACTTGAAGTAATCTGAATGTTCAACGATCCATTTCATCCGGAACAAGCTGCCACTCAACAAAACGACTCGACCAAGCGCAAACTCCTCGCCGCGGTTTGCGCTGTGGCGGTCACTGCGATCCTGCTCGCAGGGTATGCGTACTTTCGCAAGTTTCACGCGCAGCGACTGCTTGAGAATGCGACGCCGCCAGTAGCCGAGACTGCGCATAAAGGACCGGCGCTCGCGCACGTTGTGGTTGATGAGCCGACACTTGAAAAAGGCATGACGACGGTTGGCGGAATCGTTAAGAACATCTCGAACCAGCCATTGTCGGGTGTTTCGGTGACGCTGGAACTACGCCGTCGCAAAGACGGAAAGAGTGAACAGACGGTCCTGGCCGTCACGCCGGGACAGCTACAGCCGCAGCAGGAAGGCTCGTACGCTGCGAAGGTTTCGATTGACGAGTTTGCCTCAGTTCGACTCGCCAGCGTGCAAGCGGATCCGCAGTCGACGGAGATCGTTTACACGGCGTCGCAAGGCAAGAAGCGCCCACCGGAGCGACTACAACCGCAGGTGGTCGTCGGCAAGCGCACAACCAAACCCGGCGACTTCATCAACACCCCAGACAACCCCGGCCGCGTTCCTTAAAGTAATCCCACCAACGAAGTTGG
>DASUPR010000219.1:0-4578 GCA_036281015.1 Pyrinomonadaceae bacterium | reverse complement strand
CCCATCACTGCGGCTCGGGTGGCCCGAGCACTTCTAACCCGAACCCCCGTGGCCGAAGGCCGCATAATTCTGTCCTCCGCCGATATGCAATGACGCTCGCGAACCTTACAGCGGGTTAACACTAAAAATCGGGAAGTAAGTGGTGAGCTTTCCACTTCGGTAGTCGTGCGCCAGCACGGGGATGTCTTCCCAATCGTAAACATCGTCGCCTAAAACAGGCGGTAACCATCCGTTTGCTTCGGCGAAGTTCACGGCCTCCACGCCTTGTTTGTATTGCGCGTAGTGCGTGTGGACATGCACGTGCCACTTCATACATTCAACCGCGCGCAGGGTAGAGGTAACCATGCCGTGCTTCCAGCCCGCCGTAGTGATGATGCCCTGACGAGACAGCGCCTTGAGAGTCGCACGAAAAACTGGAGAGCCGATGAAGTCGACAAAAATCGAAACTCCCTTCTCGCCTGTTCGTTCTTCAACTATCTTGAGGAAAATCTCTTCAGCCTCCTGATAAGTCTTTCTGTAAGTAGAGTCGGAGTCGTACTTCGCATCGTCCAGATGTAGATTGCGAAACCTGCGGCGATCGATCGCTGTGATATCCATGCGCTCGATAAGGCTGAGGCGTTCATCGCTCGAAGACATAAGCGCGGCTTCACAGCCAAACAGCCGGGCCAATGCCAACTCCGCCAGAGACACACCACCGCCCCAACCCCAAACTTGCGGAACACCAACGAAATCCTGCGCCCACAGTGCCTGCCAGCATCCGTAGGCTCGCTGCCAGTTGGCCCATGCCGTGACGTAGCGAAGAGAGAATGCCGCCCATTGCTGAAGCGAGTAGGCCGAGCCTTCCGGCACTTTGATTAGCTGTTTCTCGTGCAGCTTCGTTGTTTTAGCGAGGACGCCGATCGATTGCGGCGCGTCGTAGCCCAGAATTCTCTCCGGAAAACCATACTCGTCCCAGATGCCGTTGCAGAAGACAATGCACAGGTCACCCGGTTTGAGGTCCGCAACGTTGCTGCCGGTCTTGAGTACACGCACTACTCCCGCGTTACCGATGACGACTTTCTCTTCTTTGCGGTAGCGACAGATGTCGATGGGCCGTCGATCGAGTGCATGGCTCATGTTGGCTTCCCAACAGCCGTAGATGGGTTCGGCCAGGACTTCGTGCTCGCCAATATCGGAAAACGAGAACTCTTCCTTATAGAGCTCCGCGGGTGGAAGTGCGTTTGCACTCTCGCGAGAAGCGTAGATTACCCATGCCTCAGTTGTGATATTTCCCATTGTTTTCTTCCTCATCTACTGTCGTTCAACATCTCGGCGAGCAGACTGTCGACCTGTTCCGAAGAAAGCTGGTCGAGTGAGGCGAGCAACTGTTCGGCTTCTTCGGCGCCGAGAGAATTCGGGGTGACACCATGGCCGAACTTAAGACCGTTGGAGGCCGAGCCGTCCTGAGTTTGCTCGTCGAGCAGTTCGAGCATCTGCTCGACGAGTTCTGCGATGCTCGGGCCGCTAACTAAAACCGCCACCGGCAACACGATGCCGAGGTTGGTCTGGATCGCGTTCTTCAACTCAATCGCCATCAGCGAATCGAGGCCCATCGCGTTGAGTGGTCTGCGCGGATCGAGCGCTGTTTGACGAAGTCCGAGGATGCGCGACGCGGTCTCACGAAGGTAATCGACGAGCAGTTGCTCACGCGCGGATGGTTCAGCCGCAAGCAAAACGTCGCGGCTTAATCGCTGTTGACGGTCGTCCACCGCCGGCTTTTCTTCTTCGACGAATGCGACGCGCGAGAACAGTGGGAGCGCAGCAACTTCAGGAGTCAAGTGTTGGACCAACTTCCAATCGATCGGTATGACTCCGATCTGCGCGGAGTCTTGGTTGAAGAGCAGCGAAAGCGCTTCGAGACCTTCTGCGGGCGCGATGCTGCCGAAGCCGCGTTGCGCGAGACGGCCGCCACGCTCGGCAGTCGCAGCAAGACCAACTTCAGACCACGCGCCCCAGTTGATGCTCAGCGCGGGAAGTCCCTGCGCCTTGCGCTGAGACGACAACGCATCCATGAAGGAGTTCGCGGCGGCGTAGTTTGCCTGCCCGGGCGAGCCGAGCAATGAAGACATCGAAGAGAAGAGTATGAAAAAGTCGAGCGAGTCTTTCGGCAGCAAGTGATGCAGCAACCAACTGCCCATGACTTTCGGTCCCCACGTCGAACTGAAAGTGTCTGCGTCCTGCTGGAACAGCGTGCGGTCGTTGAGTGTTCCGGCGGCGTGAATGACTCCGCGTATTCGCGGCCAGCCTTCGCGCTCGAACACGTCGAGAAACGAAACCAACTGATTCTCGTCCGCAACGTTAACAGTTGCGAGGTGAACGCTCGCGCCCATCGACTCGAGTTGACGAATGGCATTGATCTGCCGCGCGAACGGGCTATCGGGTTGGACGTCGTTCCAGACGGAACGGACCGGCAACGGCGTTCGCCCCATCAAAATGAGCCGGCGTGCGCCTTGTTGGACCATCCAGCGCGCGACTTGCAGGCCCAAAGCACCGAGGCCGCCCGTTATCAGGTAGCTCGAATCAGCACGAAACTTGAGCGCAGGCGCTTTGCTTTGTTGTTCGGAGCGGCGCATGAGCCGCCACACGTAGCGACGTTCACGACGAAAAGCGATCTGCTGTTCCGGCGTCGGCGCTGAGAGTTCGTCGTGCAGCAGTCGTGCACACTGTGCCGCGTCTGTTCCGCTTTCAAGATCGATCAGTCCGCCGAAGAGTTGCGGCATCTCCTGCGCAATGGTGCGGCCGAGGCCCCACAGCGGCGACTGCGCGATCGCGATCTGCGTTTCGTTTGCGACGGCTCGCGCGCCCTGCGATACCAGCCAGACGCGCGTCTGGGCGGCGGCATCAGCCTGCGCGACTGCCTGCATCAGGTTCACCACACTGATGCACACGTCGAGCGATGCTTTCATCAACTTGTCGTGCGTCAGTTCGGAGAAGTCGGGCGCGTCGAGGCTCCAAAGATGGACCACGCCCTTGCAGCCAAAGCCGGCGCCGGTAGATTTGTAAATCTCTCCCAGGTCTTCGGGCCGGGTCGGCGACACGACAAAGGTTCGCTCATCAACGCGCGCGAACTCCGCGCCGGGTTGGACCATCAACACCTTCTCGCCGTCCGCCTCGAGTATCTTCGCGAGTGCAGTGCCGACGCCCTTTCGGTCGGAGAAGATGAGCCACACGCCAAGTTGCTCGTGACGACTCTCCGCGCTCTGCTCGACGCCCGGCTGCTCCTCCCACATCGGTTCGTACATCCACTCCGCGACTCGCGTCGCAGCCGTGCGCGCCGAACGTTCTTCGAGACATTGGAGTTCGACACCGGCGAGTTCGATTAAGACGCGACCCGTTTCGTCGCGCAGAGACACGTCGCCTTTGAGGTTTCCACCGTGCGTGGCATCAACCCGCAAAGACGCGTGGCCCCACATGTTCCCGGATGGCCGCCCTTTAACGCGAACGTCGTCGATCCCGACGGGCACATAAGCACCCGTCGCGTCGTTTCGCGAAATCGTCGCGGCGAGCAGTTGCAGGCAGCAGTCGAGTATGGCCGGATGGAATTGGTAAATGCTCGCTTCGGCTGCGAGATCGTCAGCGATCTGGAGTTGTGCGACGGCTTCATTGTCGCGCCGCCAAAGTGTGCGAATGGATCGAAAGCTTGGGCCGTAGCTGTAACCGGCTTCGCTCAACAGACTGTAGAAATCGTCTCCCGACACCTCGTCCTGACAACGCGCGCGAATCGTTTCCCAAGTCGCGTCAGACCGATCGTTCGCTTCCTCACGGTCGAATCTGATCTGACCGGTGGCGTGCAACGTCCAGTGATGATCGGCGCTCGCCTCGGGACGGCTGTAGATGTGAAACTCGCCGCCGCTTTGGTCCACGATCGAAAAGCCCACTTGCATCGTGAGCGCCGCGTCTTTGGGTACGAACAAGGCCTTATCAAACTTCAGCGACGTGAGCGAAGCTTGTTCGCCAAAGACCTGCGCCGCGGCCTCGAGCGCCATCTCGACGTACGCGGTCGCAGGCATCACCGCCATCCCCTGAATGCCGTGGTCCTTGAGAAAAGGCATACGGCCGTGCGACATTTTGAACTCCCACAGGTGATTGAGTGAGGAACTTGCGGGCGAGATGTGCGCGCCAAGCAGTGGGCGTCGCCGATTACCGTTGCTGGAGTTACGCAACGTTTCCTCAGCCGCAGCCTCGTCGATCTCAAACCAGTAACGATCGCGGCGCCACGGATAAGTCGGAAGGTGAACGCATTTCCCGCCGCTGGGGAATAACGCTTTCCAATTCACGTCGTGGCCCAACGCATACAGGCGGCCGAGCGAGTCGAGCATGATGGCTCGTTCGTCCTCGTCGCGGCGGAATGATGGCAGCGCTGTTCCCTCGACGCCGAGGTGATACATCGCCTGCTGAATCGAAATTAGAGCAATCGGGTGAGGGCTGACTTCGAGGAAGTTTCGATAACCACTTTCCAACAGCAGCCGCATCGTGTCGGAAAAGAGCACCGGCTCTCGCAGGTTCCGCCACCAGTATCCGGCATCCAGCGTGAGCTCG
>DASUPR010000218.1:0-7871 GCA_036281015.1 Pyrinomonadaceae bacterium | reverse complement strand
GGGCGTTCCCGGCCAGGGTCTTTTGACGATTTTGCTGGGCATCATGCTGCTCGATTTCCCCGGCAAGCATCGACTGGAACAGAAGTTGTTAAGTCGTCCAAGCATTGTGAACGCGATCAATGGCTTGCGCGGCCGCTTCGGTAAACCTCCGCTCGAGCTCCACGGATCAAACTGACACGGAATTTCGCGATTCTGCAATATTTGACGTATGATTAACGGCTTAAGCTGATGCTGAAACACTTGCACCCGTCCAGAGTCCGACTAACCCGTTTGCTACCGCCGGTATTCGTCGCTTTAATCGTCGTGCTGAACTCTGGGTGTGGTCTTTTTGGCGCAAAAAGGAAGATTACGGTCCCTCAACTCCTGACCCCGTTAGCCGATGCTAATAAGGACCGTCTGATTCAGGAGGTCAACCGTCTTTCGACCGTCAGGTCGATACACGGTAAGGTTGATATTCAGTTTGAGGATACTTCATTTGCTTCATCGGGCATTGCGGACCAGTACCGTTTGGTTGACGGCACGATCACTTTGCAGCGGCCCGGCAAAATCTATCTGGTTATTCAGTTCACTTTTGTCGACATCGCGCAGATGGCGTCAGACGGCGAGCACTTCAGCGTTGCCGTTTTGAAAGGCGACGAGAAGTACAAGCGTTTCGTGAAGGGAACGAACAGCGCGGTCTACGCGAAGCTCGACACCGAAGCGAATCACACCACTGCGCAAAACGAGAAGCAGAAGACTGAAAAACAGACCGTCAGCGCATTGTCGAATCTGCGGCCACAACACCTGACTGACGCATTCATGATTCGCCCGATCGACCCGAATAGCAGTTCGGTCTACGTGCAAAGCCAGTTTTTCCAGGAAGAAGCTGACTCGCGGCGACAAGCGAAAAAGGGCGATCGCGTGATGCGTGGTTACTACCTGCTCGAAGAGTTTTCGCAGCCGCAAGGTAACGACGCGAAACTGACGCGGCGCTTTTGGTTCGATCGTGTGAGCGGGATTCGTTTAGCGCGCGTGCAAACGTACGACGACACGGGAGCGCTTATCACTGACGTCTCATATTCAATGGAAAGAGCGCTCGGCAGTGGCCCGACTGCGTCGTTGCCGAGCCGGATCGAGATCACGCGGCCGCAGGATCAGTACAAATTGAACATCACTTATCAGGATGCAGCGTCGGTCGAACTTAACCGTGAATACAATCCGAAAGCGTTTGTATTAGAGAACAGGTGGCAATTACCGGAAGTCGATCTTGACGCTCAGAATAAGAAGGTTACCGCTAATCAGTAGTCGATGAGAACGATTCTACAAGCTGAAAATCTGGAGAAGGTTTATCGCATCGGCAAAGTCGACGTTCCGGCTTTGCGTGGCGTGTCGTTGGAAGTGCAGGAGGGTGAGTTTGTCGCGATCATGGGGCCGTCCGGTTGCGGCAAATCGACGATGTTGCACCTGCTTGGCGGCCTGTTGACGCCGACGGCGGGACGCATCGTCATAGACGGCGACGACATCACCGCCGCGTCGGATGCAAAGCGCACGGCCGTGCGTCGCAAAAAGATTGGCTTTGTGTTCCAAAGATTTAATCTCTTCCCGACTTTGACGGCTGAAGGAAATCTCCGACTGGCGGAGCGTATTCACGGCAACGGCGGTGGCGATCCGCAGCGCCGGCGTGACGTGTTGAGGCTGCTGGGATTAGAAGGCAAGCTGCATCACAAACCGCTGGAATTATCGGGCGGCGAGCAGCAGCGCGTGGCGCTCGCGCGTGCGGTGGTGACGCGTCCGGCGATTGTTTTGGCTGATGAACCGACCGGTAATCTTGATTCTGAGAACTCCGCGCTTGTCCTAAATATGTTTCAGGAGCTGAATTATCGTTTCAACCAAACCATCGTGATGATCACTCACAATCCCGAGGCCGCGGCGATGTGCAAGCGAATTGTCCAGATGCGAGACGGCCATATCGTGGAAAACGCGCCTTCAGTTCGATTGTAATGTGTTAGAATCAACCGACCCGCCAGCCACGCATCTTGTGGCTGCTTACTTGCAAGCTTGAAATTGTGCGAGGCCTGATTTCCACACTAAAGAAGATCTTCTTCTGGAACTACGCGCGTAATACCTGGCAATGGGATCTCCTGTGTGTGGTTATTTTGATATTCATTTTTTTGACCCCGAAAAGCTGGTTTGCGAGCAGCGAACGGGTCCTAAATACCTTGCATCAAAGCCCAGTTGCCAAAACACTGGTCTTGAGCCCCGAAGTTGTTGGTAACGAAGCAGATAAGGGTCAGATCGAACAACACGTAAAAGCCCTGACGGGGCGCTCCACGGTGGAGGTAGTAGCTGTTCGAAAAATAGTCGATCCCGATGGACGGACACGCAGCTTCGAGGTTGACATACGGTGACTGTTCCCTATAATTGCGAGGTTTTTTGCGTGCCGATGGGAAGAGACTGAGGTAAGGAGCTAGTATGAAGAGATTGATTCCCGCGGGCCTGATGGTTGCTTTCATAATTTCCGCATTGGTATTCCCGGCCACGACCAATGGCCAGGGAGCAGGCCTCGTTAGTTCAGTTCTGAGCCGGATGGAGAAGAATCGCGCGACGTTGAAGAGTCTGCGCGCCGGTATCAGCATGGTCAAATACAATTCGCAACTCGGCGTTGAAGATAAATACAACGGAGTTGTGATCTACCTGCCGAGCAGCGGACGTCAGGCGGCTGTGCGTATTGATTGGAGCAGCCCGCGCCGCGAAGTGTTCTCGGTAAATAACAATAAGTACACGATTTTGCGGCCGGCACAGGGAGTTGCTTACGTTGGCGATGCGCGCCGCGCCGGATCACAGAACAAGGCCAATGGACTGCTGGAAATGATGAACATGTCGCGCCAGCAGCTCGAAGCGCGTTTCCAGCCGGTGAAAGACGTTCGTGAAGAGACTTTGTGGGGTGGCGTCAGCACGATCCACCTGACACTGGTTCCGAAGGGCAATGCTGGTTACAAATACGCGGAAGTTTGGATCGATAACTCCGGCATGCCGGTGCAGACCAAGATCGTAGAAAAGAACGACGATTCGACGACTGTTCGTTTGACGGGCCTGGAGAAGAATCAAAAGATTAATCCCAGCGACTTTGATATCAAACTTGATTCAAACGTCAAGATCGTCAAGAGCTAACGGCGGACCAGCTAGTCAAATAGCCTGGAGAGGCTCTGTCTAAAAAACAGGGCCTTTCTTATTTGGTCCAGAGGTCTGCTTGCGTTCTTTGGTTTGGTCTCTTATTCTCGGCGTCGAATAATGAAGAAGACAACGTTTCTAAAGCTGAAGGTGCGTGAGGCAAGCTTTATCAGCCGAGCGTTGTTGTCCAGCCGACATCCCGTTCTGGCCCACTTGATACCGATGCGCCGCTGTAATCTGGCGTGCGGTTATTGCAACGAATACGACCACACTTCAAAGCCGATCGATCTCGAGATCATCAAGAGCCGTCTCGACAAGCTGGCGGATCTCGGAACGTCGATCGTGACGATCTCCGGCGGCGAGCCGATGATGCATCCGGAGCTCGACCAGATCATCCACCACATCCGCCAACGCGGAATGATCGCGGGATTGATCTCCAACGGCTATTACTTCACGCCGGAACGTATCAAGCGTCTAAACAAAGCCGGACTCGAATATCTACAAATCAGTATCGACAACGTCGAGCCGGATGAAGTCTCGCGCAAGAGTTTGCGCGTGCTCGATAAGAAACTGCGTTACCTTTCTGAACATGCCGATTTTCACGTCAACATCAATTCCGTGATTGGCGGTGGGATCAAGAACCCCGAGGACGCTTTGACTGTCGCGCGCCGCGCGGTGGAGCTTGGTTTCTCAACCACGGTTGGTGTGATTCACGACAGCGACGGCACGCTGAAGCCGCTCTCGAAAAAAGAGACAGACATCTTCCAGCAGGTAAAGAAAATGGGCAACAAGGACCACGCCCGTTTGAACTGGTTCCAGGACAGTATCGCCGAAGGCAAGCCTTACAACTGGCGTTGTCGCGCCGGCGCGCGTTATCTCTACATCTGCGAGGAAGGCCTGGTCCACTGGTGCTCGCAGCAGCGCGGCTATCCCGGCATTCCGCTCGAGCAGTACACGATGGACGACTTCGATCGGGAATACAAAACCGAGAAATGGTGCGCGCCGACGTGTACGTTGCAGTGCGTTCACCAGGTCGGAATTCTCGACAACTGGCGTGACCCGCAAAAGACGCCCGCGCAGATCGCACAGGAGCAAGAGAACGGCAAGAGTGTCGGCGAGATGATCGGCGCTGACTAGAGCCATCCACAGATTTCACTGATTTCTGTGTAATCTGTCGATGGTTTTGTTGTTAGAAGACGTCTCAAGCTTTTGACGCGCGCTGTCACACAGGTCGTCAGGAGTTTGGCAGGTTTGAGTCAGTAGAAACTGTTCAAATTCCAACCTGGCCTGACCGTTCTGATTGAGCCTGTCAAACAATAATCCCAGGTTGTAATGGATGACGTCGTCCGGCTCGCCGCCTTGTTTGGCCAACCAAAACTCAGAAACAGCTTCAGTGAAATAACCAGCCTGCATCAATTGAAGTGCGAGTAGTTTGTGTGTGTGCGGATTGTCTTCGAGTGCGAGCGCGTTCCGGTATTCGCGAATCACGGTGCCGTGATCCTCGATGAGTTTCGCTCGCGCGGCGCGCGCCAGGTGTGCGTCGACCGTGCGGCTGTCGAAGTAGAAGTAAACGGCGATTGAGGCGGTCACGATCAGTCCATACGCGAGCGGCAAGATCAGCGAACGTCCAGGTGAATACGCCGCGCGTCGCCAAAGCAGAATGGTGATTAGATAAACAGGCAGGACAACGAGCGGAAGAAACAGCGTTCCCAGCGCCCAAACGAATGCTGCATAAAGCGGGAATCGTTTGCGAGCGGAATAGAGGACCCACGTCGAGAGCAACGCGGCGATTATCAACATTGACGGCCTGATGAGCTCAAACAACTCACCGGCCGACATGTTAAATCGCGGAATCACTGTCTTGTTGGACCGAGACTGCCGCCGACGGTGAAGATCGACACCGAACTCGACAGCCCGAGCCCGGAAAGACGTCCGGCCATGATCACGATCGTCTCGCCTTTATCAACCACACCCGCCTCCAGCAAAGCTTTTTCTCCGACCTTCAACATCTCCTCGGTGGATTGTGCTTTCCCGATCAGCAAAGGTTCGACGGCCCAGATCAGCGACAACTCACAAAGAACTTCGGGCCGCTGCGTCAGTGCAATGATGCGTTGATTGTGACGGAGCGACGAAAGCCGGCGGGCCATCAAGCCTGAATCAGTAAAGACGGCCGTGACTTTCGTTCCCATCTCTTCAGACGCGAAAGCCGCAGCTTCGGACAACGCGCGACTTACGCGTCCTGATTGCCGGCCAGTCGATTTGTCGAGCCGTTCGTCGTGGAATTCTCGACCGGTCTCAGCAGACTTGATGATGCGCGCCATCGTCTCGACGGCGGCGATCGGATACGAGCCGGTTGCAGTTTCGTTGGAAAGCATCACGCAATCGGTTCCGTCCCAAACAGCATTGGCGACGTCTGAAGCCTCGGCGCGAGTCGGGCGCGGACTGCTGACCATCGACTGCAACATCTGCGTCGCCGTGATGACCATCTTTCCCGCCTGAATCGCGCGCTCGATGATTCGTTTTTGATAAACCGGCACTAGTTCAACACTGGTTTCCACCCCTAGATCGCCACGCGCCACCATCACGCCGTCAGACGCCGCGATGATCTCGTCCAGATGATCGATCGCCTCGGCTTTTTCAACCTTTGCAATCAACGGCGCGCGCCCACCGGCTTCGCTAATCAGTTGCTTCGCGCGTTCACAGTCGCTGGCGCGCCGCACAAACGAAAGCGCGATGTAATCGGCGTTCTGACCAACCGCCCACTTCAGATCCTCAATGTCTTTCTCGGTCAACGAATCGATCGGCAACGCAACACCCGGTAGATTTATTCCCTTTCTTTCCCCGAGCAGGCCGCCATCGACGACGCGACAGATCACATCGGTATCCGTGGTGCTTTCGACGACAAGCGCGATCGCGCCGTCGTCGAGCAGCAGTCGAGTACCGGGTTGGACCACGCGCGGCAGATCAAGAAACGTTGTGGCGACACGGTTCTCGTCGCCGGGAATGTCTTCGGTTGTCAGTATGAATAACGAACCGGGATTGAGTCGAACGGGCTGGCCGTCTTTCAAACGCCGCGTGCGGATCTTTGGTCCGGAGAGATCGACGAGGATCGCGATCGAACGCCCGAGTTTCTCGGCCGCGGCGCGTGCGCGTGCGATGTCTTCGGCTTTCTCCTCGTGCGTGCCGTGCGACATGTTCATGCGCATGCCGTTGGCGCCGGCCGCGATTAATTTTTCAACTACTTCCGGCTCACGGGAAGTTGGACCAAGCGTAATCAGTATTTTTGCTTTTCTCAAAATTCAAACCTGCTGGTGATGCTCAGGGAGCCGGAGTTTTCAATGCTGCTTCGATCGCGCTATCGATTTGGCCGGCTGCACTTGGTCCAAAGCCAACCAGGTGTTCGGCGAGTTGACCCTGTCGATCGAAAATGAACGTTTGCGGAATGGCATCGTTGTCGGCCAGAAGAAAGGTTACCAACTCATCGTCCGGAACTGCGAGCGGATATTGAATGCCAAACTCTTTCGCAAATGCCGGGACTTTCGGTAGATCGTCTGGTCCACCGACATTCAGCCCGATTACCTGTAGCCCCTGATCGGCAAACTTGTTTTGCAGACCGATCAGGTGCGGAATACTCTGCCGGCACGGTTCGCACCACGTCGCATAGAAATCCAGGACCAGCACCTTGCCTTTGTAATCGCTAAAGACACTTCGCTGGCCACCGTCTACGGTCCAACCGAGATTATTGATCGACGCGCCATTGAGGGGCGGCATCGGCAACGAAGTGTTCGGCGGAGCACTGGAAACCGGTGAATTGGCCGGCGTACGGCTCGGCGGATCGTTACTGTTACAAGCCGCACAGCCACAGACCAGAATCGCCAGCAGAATAATCTGTGGCTTGAGTGTTCTAGACATCTTTCTCCAAATCGTTTTCGTTAACAGGCTGATCGTTCGGCTCGCGGGGCAGCGGTTCGCCGGGCACTCGGTATTCACCCTCGACCCAGCGGCCGAGGTCGACGAGTTGGCAGCGTTCAGAACAGAATGGACGAAAGGGGTTGTCTTTCCACTCGGCCGGTTTCCCGCAGGTTGGACACTTCATGAATCTCGAACGCTAATGCGCGCAGCTTACAACGATGCCGGTCTTTTCAGCAGTATTCGTCTTCGGACGAAGGCGATCGTACCTTCGCGGCGCATGGCGTTCAAGCGGACAGTGACACTCTCCCGCGTGGAGCCCACGATCGAGGCGATTTCGCGATGAGGGAGGGGGATATCGATCAGCACGCCTTCGGGTTCCGAGACACCGTAACGGATGGAAAAATCCTCTAATAAACGGTCGAGCCGGGCCGGTATGGCATTGAGGGCAAAATCGGCCAGGCGTCTTTCGGCGTGTTCAAGGCGTTGACCGATCAGGCGGAAAGTGTAATCATGAAGCCGGTCATCCTCAGCCATCCCCCGTTTGAAATCCCCGACCTGAATTCGGAGTAGCCTTGAATTTTCGTAGGCGATTGCCGAATTTGCTCGTTGCCCCGCAGCAGAATAGAGAGCTGACTCGCCAAACAGCGATCCTTCTGGAAGGATGTCTATTACAGCTTCGCGCCCCGAATCACTTTCGATACGACAGAGTTTTATTCGGCCATGAATAATTGCATACAGACAGTCGGCTGGTTCGCCGGCTCGGTAAACAAAACGGCGGCGGCGGAAATCCAAGACAACTGAACTACGGG
>DASUPR010000217.1:0-7618 GCA_036281015.1 Pyrinomonadaceae bacterium | reverse complement strand
ATGCTCGGCAACGAAGCTGGAAAACCAAAACAATCGGGCAGCATGTATTCCGCGCTCGTCTTGCCAAACTCGCGCTTGAAAAACTGATTGCCGTAAAGAATCTGGCGAAAGATCGACTCGACCGACGGCACGTTCACATCGCTCTCTTCCACCGACGAGCCGGCCGGAAACCACCGGCCGGCGGCGACGTATTGCTTCACGCGCGCGTAATCGGCGGGCCAGTATTCCTTCATCATGCGATAGCGATTCGCGCCGCTGAAGTTGAAGACGTAATGCGGATACTTCTCAATCAGCGCGAAGTTATCGTGCATCGTCTTTGGGATGTAGTCGTTGATCACACGCGGATACTCCCAACGCCACTGCGTGTCGAGATGTGAATAAGCGACGACGTACAGCGTCGGTTCTTTACTGAGGTCCGTTTGGGCGTGGATGGGACAAACAAACAGAGCGATTAGAAGCAGTGTTAGGCAGCGCATGGCCGCGGATTATAAATCCTGAATTTATCTTGACTAAAGAATTTGTTGTACTTAAGGTGCTCCAATGCAAATCTCCTTCTCGGATCGCGTTCGTGTCCCAGACGACGTGCTCATTTCCAACCTGCAGGAAGAGTCGGTGATCCTGAATCTCGACAGCGAGCGTTACTTCGGCCTGGACGACGTCGGCACGCGCATGCTTTCAGTGCTCAGCACGTCTGATTCGATCGAAGCCGCATACGAGTCGCTGCTCGAAGAGTATGACGTCGATGGCCAGGTATTGCGTCAGGATCTACTCGCACTGGTTGAAAGCCTCTTGCAAAAAGGCATCGTTCAAGTCGGCGGATGAGCGGGCTTGGCGGCATCGTTAACGTCGATGGCGCACCCATCGATCGCGATCTGCCGTGGAACGATCAAAACGTCGGGTTCTTCCAACAACCTTTCACGCTTGACGGCAACGCTTATTTAATAGCGGATGCACGGATTGACGCCCGCGAGCTATTAGCCGACGAGGAAACGATCCTCCACGCGTATGAAAAGTTTGGTGAGAACTGCGTCGAACACCTCATCGGCGACTTTGCTTTTGCCATTTGGGACAAACGTTCACGACGTCTCTTTTGTGCACGCGATCACTTCGGCGTGAAGCCGTTCTTTTTCGCGCGTTCCGGCACGAGTTTCATGTTCAGTAACGCACTGAACACGTTGCGACTCGATCGCCGCGTCTCAGACGCGCTGAACGAAACCGCTGTCGGCGACTATCTCGCGTTTGGCCTTAACCAGGATCTGACGACCACGATCTTTCGCGACATTCAACGGCTACCGGCGGGACACACTCTTTCACTCGCAAACGGCGCGATTACAACTCGCCGTTATTGGACGCCGACGGTCAAAGACGAGATCCGCTTTCGCGATCCGCAGTCTTATGTAGATCGATTCAAAGAGCTGTTCACTACCGCCATCAAAGATCGCCTCCGAACCGAACGCATTTCAATCTCGATGAGCGGTGGTCTCGATTCGACCGCCATTGCCGTAGTCGCGCACGATCTGTTGCCTGAAACCGGCGCCGTCCAAGGATTTACGACTGTTTACGACGAGTTAATTCCCGACGAAGAGCGACACTATTCAACACTCGCGGCGTCGAGCATCAACGTTCCGATTCATCACCTCAGCGCCGACAAATACGGATTGTTTGAAGGCGAGCTGAACCAACCGGAGCCTTTTCTGATCGCGCCACTCGGCGGACAGTTCAAGGATCTCATGCGATTGATGGCCGACAACGCGCCCGTCGCGTTGACTGGTTACGACGGCGACACGTTGATGAACGAGCCAACTGGGGTGAGGCCTTTTTGGGCGAGAATCAGAGGGATTAAAAAAAGGCCGATCAGGCGCGCGGTTGAGTGGCCGCGGTGGATCGACGAAGAGTTTGCGAAGCGGATCGATTTGCAAGAGCGTTGGGGCGAACCAGAAATTGTCGATAAACGAAGGCCTGCGACGTTACGTGCGTTGCAGTCAAAAGTCTGGGCGCCGCTGTTGGAAGGTTACGATCCAAGTGTGACTCGACTCCCACTGGAAGTGCGTCATCCGTTCATGGACGTGCGGCTCGTCGAGTATCTTCTTGCGATTCCAGTCAAACCGTGGTGCGTGAGCAAGCACATCCTTCGCTGTGCGATGAAAGATCGACTACCTGCCGCCGTAGTTGATCGGCCAAAGACTCCGCTCGCGGGCGATCCCGCTCTTCAGTTGTGGCGGCGCGGTGGTGTAAGATGGCTCGACAATTTTGAGGTCACACCGCAGCTAACGCGTTTTGTTGATTTGAAAGTTCGGCGATCGCTCGCGGAGGAAGAAACTCCCAACGCACTATGGGCCAACCTCCGGTTGTTTGCACTCAACCATTGGCTCACACATTCTTTGCCGCTCGATCGACGAATGGTCGCGTAATTCAATTCGAGGAGAAATTGATGGCACGGACACCAGAAACCGATCAGCCACGTAATCCCGACCAAACCAAAAAGCCCTACCACAAACCTGACGTCATCGTTTACGGAAACATTCGCGAGATCACTCGCAACGCGGGCCCGAAGGGAGCTCTCGACAACGCCGGCGGCGCGGCCGCTGGACCAAAAACGGGAACCTAACAAGAGCAACGATGCATTACGGGTGCTCGATCTATGGTCTCGAAGTTTTAGCCAACAGACCGATTCCCACCGTTCCACACACACCGATTACAACCGCGGACGTTCGTGTCTCTTTCGGAGTCTTGCCTGACTGGCTCGACTGTTTGCAACCTCACGAGATCGAAACAGCGTACGTCGCAGACTACACGAACGAGGCTGGCGATCCCGCATTTGTGTTTTCCAAACTCCACGGCGGCAAGTTTTACCGCTTTGCTTATGCGGACAACACCGAGTTTGTCGTGGACCATAAAGGACGTGAGATCTGGACCACCTGGCCGGAACCGCTCACGCTCGAAGACACGGCTACCTACCTCCTCGGACCGGTGATGGGGTTTGTGTTGCTGCTGCGCGGGCTCGTCTCGCTGCACGCGAGTGCGATTGTTGTTGACGGCGCCGCGATCGCTCTTGTTGGACCAGCGGGCGCGGGAAAATCGACGACGGCGGCGGCGCTTTCGGCGCGTGGATTCAGTGTGCTCGCCGAAGACGTGGTCACGCTCGACGATCGCGGAGACCGTTTCTTCGTGCGGCCTGCTTACCCGTGCATTCGTTTGTGGCCCGCTTCCGCCGCGACGCTTTATGGTTCGCGCTCGGCGTTGCCACCGCTGACGCCGAACTGGGACAAGTGTTATCTCGATTTAACAAAGCAGTCCGGACAGTTTGAACGTGAGCCTCGGCAACTCGCGGCGATCTATCTATTGGATGAGAGAAGCGATGATCCACACGCGCCGTTTGTTGCGACGCCCGACCGGGCAGAAGGTATGCTGTCGCTGATTGCGAATACTTACGCAACAAAACTGATCGACAAGCACATGCGCGCACGCGAGTTTGATCTGTTGAGTCGTGTATTGGCGCACGTGCCGCTGCGACGCGTCACGCCACACAGCAATCCCGGTCGGCTGTCTACACTTTGCGATCTTGTTTTATCTGACTTCGAACGCCTGCATGTATAGCCTTCACTTCTACGGCGAGATGATAGCGAATGGGCCTCGCGTCGAACCTTACGTCGAGGCTCTGCGCCAAGCGGTGAAGCCCGATTCGGTCGTGCTGGATCTCGGTTGCGGGCAGGGACTGTTTGCGCTGCTGGCGTGTCGCTTCGGCGCGCGGCGTGTTTACGCGATCGAGCCTGATAATGTGATCAATATCGCGCGCGAAGCGGCGGCGGCGAATGGGTTTAGTGATCGCGTTGAGTTCTTTCAGAGCGTGTCGACCGAAGTCACACTGCCGGAACCGGCCACGATAATCATCTCCGATCTGCGCGGCGTGTTGCCGTGGTTTCAAAAACACATTCCATCGATCGTCGATGCGCGGCAGCGGTTGCTCGCGCCGGGTGGCGTGTTGATTCCGCGGCGCGACACGTTGTGGGCGGCGCTTGTCGAAGCCCCTGAGCAGTATGAAGAGATCGTTGGGCCGTGGCGAAACGGATTGTTTGATGTGGATTTATCCGCGGGCCTTTCGAAGATTACGAACACGTGGCGGAAGACACGCATTGAAGCTAGTGAGTTGTTGACGGAAGCCTTGTGTTGGACCACGTTGGACTATCACACAGTTAACAGTGCTGATGTGCAGGCAGGGCTTTCGTGGCGTGTTGTGCGGCCGGGAGTCGCGCACGGAATCGCGGTTTGGTTTGATACGGAACTGGCGGATGAGATTGGTTTCTCGAATCGGCCGGGAGCGCCGGAGCTGATTTACGGCAACGGGTTCTTTCCGTTTCCGCAGCCGGTTGAAGTTCGTGAAGACGAGCGCGTTGAGATCAGACTCCGTGCTGACCTCGTGAAGGACGATTACGTTTGGACGTGGGCCACGGATTTTACGGATCAGAAGATCGAGTTTCGGCAATCGACGTTTTATGGTGTGGCGCTCTCGGCGGAGCAGTTACGGAAGAAACATGCGCAGGGCAGTTAGCAGACCGGAGCATGAGATTGTAAGTTGTGTTGCTCGGCGCGAGTTGAACGCGGAGCAACAGGCAAGGCTACGCAGTCTGCTACGACAAGATCTCGACTGGGACTACCTGTTCACAACCGCCAACACTCACGGACTAATCCCACTACTCCAAAAGCACCTTCACACCCTGGACGCCGATCCTGTTCCCATTGGCTTTCGCTCACGCGTGAGGCGCCAATCCCTCTCCAACGCGCAGAATGTCCTGCACCTCGTTGGAAAACAGTTGAAACTGTTTCGTCTCTTCAACGACAACCGCATTCCAGTTGCGATCTTTAAGGGCTCCGCACTCGCGCAGTCCGCTTACGGCGACTTCTCTTTACGCCAGGCGGGCGACATCGACGTGCTGATCTCACGCGGCGATTTCGATCGCGCACGAGTGTTGCTGGAATCACTCGGCTACCAAATGACGCCTCAGCTAACCCCGGCGCAACTATCCTCGCACCTCGCGTCGCATTGTGAGATACAGTTTGTGCGCGACGACTGGTTCACCGTCGTCGACCTTCACTGGGCACTGGCGCCGAAAAGCTTCGTCTTTAAAATGGACACGGACGAACTGCTGTCGCGCCTGCAACCGGTCACGATTGCCGGCGCCGAGATCGAAACACTCGCGACCGAAGACTTGATTGTTTACCTGTCGATGCACGGCGCGAAACATCTCTGGCGTGCACTCGAATGGATCAGCTCGCTCGGTGAGCTGATACGCTCGGAAGAAACGATCGCTTGGGACGCGGTCGTCGAACGCGCAGAGAAGGCACACGCCACACGAATGTTAGCTTTGGGTTTGCGTTTAGCAGAAAGCCTTTCGAACGTCGCAATTCCTGCTGAGGTGTGGCGAGCGCTAGACAGTGACGAGTCGAGCAGACGAATGGCGCAACAGACACTCGCGGAAATCTTCAACGTCTCAACCGCACCAGTTTCCAGCGAAACGAATCTCTACAACCTCAAAATCATGGATCGCAAACGCGACGCACTGATCTCCGCCCTGCGCGCGATCTTCGTCCCCACACTTTCTGACTGGCACGCTCTGAATCTCCCGCCTTCACTGCACTCACTTTATTACGCCTACCGCCCGCTGCGACTCTCAAAGGTCTACAGCTCGGCACTCTGGCGCAAACTGGGTTCGCGAGGCGCGGCATGCCTGTGACTCTCAAGCCTCCGTTGAAATGGGCCGGCGGGAAGCGTTGGCTCGTGCCGCATCTGAAACCGATTTGGGATCGTTATTCCGATCGCCGTTATGTCGAACTGTTTTGCGGCGGGCTCGCGGTTGTTCTCGGATTGCAACCAGAACGCGCGTTGCTCAACGACATCAATCCGCACCTCATCAATTTCTATCGTCACCTGCAAATCGGTCTGCAACCCCGGATCAAGATGCGCTACAACAAGCAACTCTTCTACAAACATCGCGCGCGTTTCAATGCGTTGATTCAGAATGGAGGCGCGAAGAGCACCGAAGCGGCGGAGTTGTTCTACTATCTCAATCGCACGTGCTTCAACGGTCTTTGCCGTTTCAACAAAAGCGGCGAGTTTAATGTGCCGTTTGGCACCTACACCACGATCAACTACGCAACAGATTTTGGCGAGTATGCGGAGGCGTTCAAGCAATGGGAGTTCTGCAATGTTGACGTAGAAGCGGTGGGGATTGAAGCCACGGATTTCATCTATGCCGATCCGCCTTATGATACTGAGTTCACGACTTACAGCCCGGGCGGGTTTTCGTGGGATGATCAGAAGCGCGCGGCGGAGTTGTTGGCAAAGCATCCGGGACCGGTGGTGATTTCAAACCAGGCGACGCCGCGGATTGTTGAGCTGTATGAAGGATTGGGGTTCGAGTTGAGTTATCTTGCGGGACCGAGGCGGATCAGTTGCACCGGGGATCGAACCGCGGCGCGAGAGGTGTTGGCGATTAAAGAATGAGTCAAGCGTGGTTACCGGATTTGATCTACGCGGACGGACGTTTTCAGTCTGACGTCGCGCTTGTTTGTGACGAGACCGTTGTGCGGCTGGCGCCCGCTGGTGAAGTTCACGATCCAATCCGCTTGAGTAAACGCGCCTTGCTTCCGGGCCTCATTAATGCTCATTCACACGCGTTTCAACGTGTGATTCGCGGGCGCACGGAGCGCCGCTCGCAACACACGACTGACAGCTTTTGGACGTGGCGCGAGCAGATGTACGCGGCTGCGAATCGGCTCTCGCCCGAAGACATTTACGCCGCGTCGCGGATGGCGTTTCTCGAGATGGCGCTGTCAGGGATTACAGCCGTAGGCGAGTTTCACTACATTCATCACGCGCCTGACGGCTCGCGCTACGCGGATCCGAATCTGTTGGAGCGCGAGGTGATCCGTGCGGCGCGCGACGTCGGCGTGCGCATCGCGTTGCTGCGAGTGGCGTACGCCCGCGCGGGCTATCAACGTGAGCCCAATCCGCAGCAGGTTCGTTTTATTGAAGACTCGCCGGAGCGCTATTTGAAGAGTCTGGAAGAACTGCTCACCGCGCCGGAGTTGAAAGACGGAATGGCGTGGGCCGGGGTTGCGCCGCACAGCGTTCGCGCCGTTCCACTTGATTACCTGAAAACGATCGTCGCCTACGCAAATGAACGCGGCCTTGTGGTCCACATGCACGTCGCCGAACAGACAGCGGAAGTCGAGGCGTGTATCGAAGAGTACGGGCGTTCTCCGGTCGCGCTGCTCGATACGGAAGGTCTGTTAAGCGAGCGATTCACTGCGGTTCACGCGATTCACGTGACACCGAAAGCCATCAGCGCTCTCGCACGCGCTCAAGCGAACGTCTGCGCGTGCCCGACCACCGAACGCAATCTCGGCGACGGCGTCGTTCCCGTCGACGCGTATTTCAACGCGGGCGTGCCGGTTTCGTTAGGCACCGACAGCCAGACGCAGATCGATCTACTGGAAGACGCGCGCGAACTCGAGTATCACTTGCGACTACACCGCACCGCGCGAAACATTCTCGCGCCCAATGACGAAACGGACGAATCAGCGCTCGCTCGAAGACTATTCGCCTGCGCAACAACCA
>DASUPR010000216.1:0-5274 GCA_036281015.1 Pyrinomonadaceae bacterium | reverse complement strand
CGAGGCATGTGAGGTGTTGGTCAACGGCTATGGACCAACGGAGAACACGACGTTCACCGCCTGCCACCGCATGACCGAGGCGAACCAGATTTGCGAGACAGTATCGATCGGGCGTCCCATCTCGAACACGCAGATCTACATCCTTGATAGCGGAATGAAGCCCGTGCCGGTTGGCGTGGTGGGAGAGCTATACACGGGCGGCGATGGTTTGGCGCGCGGTTACCTGCGACGACCAGCGCTGACGGCGGAACGTTTCGTGCCGAATCCTTTCAGCCAAGAAGCCGGCGAACGTCTGTATCGAACGGGAGATTTGGCGCGCTACATGGAAGACGGCCGGATCGAGTTCGTCGGACGCGCGGACGAGCAGGTGAAAGTGCGCGGGTTCCGCATCGAGCCGGGTGAAGTCGAAACCGCATTGGTCCAATGCGAAGGCGTGCGTGAGAGCGTGGTTGTCGTACGTGAAGACGCGCGCGGTGAAAAGCTGTTGGTGGCGTACGTCGTCGCGGAATCACCCGAACAACCGCCAAAGTCGGGCGAGTTACGTGCGGCGCTGCGCGAGCGTTTACCGGATTACATGATCCCGACGACGTACGTGGTGCTCGATCAGTTGCCGTTAACGCCCAACGGCAAAGTTGATCGCCGCGCACTGCCTGCACTCGACGGATCGCGGCCCGAACTGGAGAGCCGTTACGAGAAGCCACGAACGAACCTCGAGAAGTTGCTGGCCGAGATGTGGCAGGACGTGTTGGAAGTCGAAGCAGTCGGCATTCAGGACGACTTCTTCGAATTAGGCGGCACTTCACTCCGCGTCGTAGTGTTCGTCAACAAACTCGAACAACGTCTCAACGTGCATGTGCCGGTCAAGGCATTATTCGGTGCGCCAAACATCGCAGCGCTCGCGGAGTATTTAAAGGAGCACCACGCGCAAACCGTTTCCGCCGCAAGTCGAGAGGACGGTTCATGGTCGCCGTTGGTTGAAATCCAACCGGGCACTAATAAGCCGCCACTCTTCTTCGTTCATCCAGTCGGCGGCAACGTTTTCTGTTACTTCAACCTCGCGCGCAGATTAGGCACCGATCAACCGTTTTACGCCCTACAGTCGATAGGCCTCAACAACGGGCACCCGGGCCACACGCGAATCGAAGACATGGTGAGCTACTACATCGAACACCTGCGCGCCGTGCAACCGGCTGGACCATACCACTTAGGTGGTTGGTCGTTGGGCGGAGTCGTCGCGTTCGAGATGGCGCGCCAACTCAAAGCAGACGGCGCCGACGTCTCCCTCCTCGCGTTGATCGATTCGCCTTCGCCGTCAGCCTTCAGTCGAATGCCGCGCGAAGACGACCTGTCACGACTCGCGAGCTTTGCGATCGACCTGGGCTTCACTCAGGAACACGTGTCGCGTTCCTTCAACGACGTGCGATCGCTTCCGCTTGAAGACCAGCTCGCATACATGCTCGATCGCGCGCTCGCCGAAAATCTCATTCCCGCAGGCATGGAACTCGATCATCTCCAACGCCTGTTCCGTGTTTTCAAAACCAACCGCGAAGCTTTGCGCGCGTACGTGCCGGGCGTTTACGCGGGACAGATCACGTACGTGCAAGCCGTCGATAATAACGCGAACCAAACGCCGAACGACTGGAACGAGTTTGCGCGCGACGGCGTCGAGGTCCACCAACTTCCCGGTGACCATTACTCCATTCTCAAAGACCCATACGTTAACGCACTGGCGCAATGCATCGAGCAACGGATACGAAACCCGGCAACGGAGCCCCCTGACAATGAAAATAATCTCGTTCATTTTTAACTACTCGAAGCGGACCTTCATCGTCGCCGTCCTGGCCGGCGCCATCGCAGGCGCCAGCAGCGCGGGCTTGCTCGCATTGCTCGACGCCACCTTGCGAAACGAGCAACCCGCTCCTTTAAAACTGGCGGGGTACTTCGGCGCTCTGTTGATCGTCTCAGTCCTCGCGAACGTCGTTTCGAGATTTCTTCTCATCAACATCTCGCAGGACGTGCCGTTTGAGTTGCGCATGCGCTTGAGCCGCCAGGCGTTCAACGTTCCGTTGCGCAAGTTCGAAGAGATCGGCTCGCACCGCGTGCTCGCGATACTCACGCAGGACATTCAGACCATCGCCACCGCGCTCCTCGACTTTCCGGTTTTCTGCGTCAACCTCGCGATGGCGCTGGGCGTTTTGGTTTATCTGTTCTGGCTTTCGCCGGCCGTGTTCGCGGGTTTCCTCGTCATCATGATGCTGACGATGGGCAGTCTGCAGTTGGTGAATAAGCAGGCCCGCCGTCACCTCAAAAAAGCGCGCGAAGATTGGGACGGACTACTCAACCACATTCGTTCCTTGCTCGACGGTACGAAGGAACTGCGCTTGAACCGCCGCCGCCGCGACGCATTCATCAACGATCTCATGGAGCCGCGCGCCGACTCGTACCGGCGTAACAACGTCCGCGGACGTCAGATACTCGGCTTCAACGCCGCGGGTTCGCAAGCGGTCTATTTCGTCTACATCGGCGCGCTCGTCTTCATCCTGCCGCGCTTCTGGGCCATCAGCAACGAAACGCTGATCGCTTACGCCCTCGCGGCTCTCTACATGCGAACGCCGATGGCGATCTTTTTCGACATCATGCCCTCGTTCACTAACGCCAACATCTCGTTGGCGAAGGTGGAACAAACCGGACTGTCGTTCGCCGCCGCTGGTCCTGAAATCGATACCGCCTCCGACGGCGTTGCACCCACGTGCCAACAACTCGACCTGTACGACGTGACTCACGTCTACAAACACGAAAGCGGTGACGGCGACTTTCTGCTTGGGCCAGTCAGCATGACGCTACGAAAGGGCGAGCTGGTCTTTCTCGTTGGAGGGAACGGCAGCGGGAAGACGACGCTCGCGAAGATCATCACGGGGCTATACATCCCTGAAGCGGGCGAGATCAGGTTCGACGGGAAACCAGTCTCCGATCACAACCGGGAGTCTTTTCGACAACTGTTCTCGATGGTGTTTTCAACACCGCACCTGTTCGAGCATCTGCTCGGTCACGACAAGGTCACGTTGGACCAGCGGGCGCAGGACTACATCGCCAAGCTGCAACTGGACCACAAAGTGAAGGTCACGGACGGCGTGCTCTCGACGACCGATCTCTCGCAGGGACAACGCAAACGCCTGGCGCTGCTCACCGCGTATCTCGACGATCGGCCCATTTACATCTTCGACGAGTGGGCCGCGGATCAGGACCCGTTGTTCAAGGAATTTTTCTATCTGCATCTCCTGCCGGAGCTCAAAGCGCGCGGCAAGATGATTCTCGTCATCAGCCATGACGATCGCTACTTCGGCGTTGCGGACCGGATAGTGAAACTCGAACAGGGAAAGATTGTGCAAGACGCACAACTGAACGTCTCGGCTTACGAGCCGTCAGCGCTCCCGGCGTCGATCAGGTAATTCGCCGGAGGAGGAACGGACACTCATGTTATCAGCCTTAACGCGCGGTGTGAGTCCGACCATCGGCGATTGCAAGCTGACGTTTATGGAGCGCGAACGAATCGATGTCGCCGCGGCAACGCGGCAGCACGAAGCATACAGGCAATGCCTGACGAAGATGGGTGTGCAAATCACATCGCTGGATCTCCTACCTGACGCTCCGGATGCGGTGTTCATTCAGGACACGGCGGTCGTGGTTGACGAAGTAGCGATCGTAGCGACCATGGGCGCGGCGTGCAGAGCGGAAGAAGTCGAGAGCGTGGCCCAAGTGCTTTCGTTACATCGACCGCTCAAGCGTCTTTCGCCTCCGGCCACGCTCGAGGGCGGCGACATCGTGCGGATCGGACGCACGCTTTATGTCGGCGATTCCGGACGAACAAACCGCGATGGAATAAGACAACTTAGCGAAATGCTCGCGCCCTACGACTATCAGGTTATACCCGCGGGCGTGAGGGGTTGTCTGCATCTCTCGACCGGGTGTTCGTACCTCGGCCGCGGCTTGATGCTTTTGAATCCGGTGTGGGTTGACGCGGCGCCTTTTCAGCAGTTCGAGATTCTCGAAGTGCCGGAGACGGAGTCGTGGGCCGCTAACACAATCGCCGTCGGCGACACGGTATTAATGGCGAGCGCCTTCGAACGCACGTGCGCGCTGGTCCAGGAACGCGGCTTCAATGTGATCGCCACAGACATTTCCGAGTTGCAAAAGGCCGAAGGCGCGTTGACATGCATGAGCCTTATGTTCGACGCACGTCATCAGTGAGAAAAGTTGGAACTCATATTATGAAAAACCTCCTGCAAGATATTCGTTACGGACTGCGGACGATGTTCAGGTCGCCCGGCCTGGTGATCGTGGTCAGTCTCTCCATCGGTTTGGGGAGCGGACTGAACATCACGATCTTCAGCTTGATCAACTCCATTCTCCTGCAACCGTTGCCCGCCATCACGCAGCAGGAAGAGCTCGTCGAGCTTTACACGAGCTCGCCGGGTCTTCGCTTCGGGGCCGTCTCTTATCCCGACTACGTGGATTACCGAGACACCAATCAGGTCTTCCTGGATCTGATCGCGCAGCGGGTCACGCCCGTCAGCATGAGCAGCGGCGGCAGCAACAATCAGATCATCGCGGGCATCATCGTCAGCGGCAATTACTTCAGCGCGCTTGGCGTACCGCCTATGTTAGGGCGCGCCTTTTATCCCGACGAAGATCGAACTCCCAATTCTTCTCCGGTCGCCGTCATCAGTTACTCGTTGTGGCAGCGCGCGTTTGGCGGCGACAAGCAAATCGTCGGGAAGAGCGTCATCATCAACTCACAAAGCTTTACGATCATCGGCGTTGCTCCGGAAGGTTTCATAGGCACGAGCGTGGGACTCGCGCCCGACATCTGGTTCCCGCTAATGATGCAGGCGCGTGTCCTGCCGGGTTCGGATCGTTTGCCCGAACGTGGCGCGCGCTGGCTCAACGTGATCGGACGGCTCAAACCGGGCGTCAGCCGCGAACAAGCGGAAGCCGGAATGCAGCCGATTGTTAACCGGCTCGCACAGGAATATGCGAACACGAACAAGGGAACGACTGCGACCGTCGTGCCGCTCGGCGAAGGTTCAGTCGGGATCAGGAAGAACCTGTCGACAGTTCTCATGCTGCTGATGGCAGTCGTGTTTCTCGTGTTGTTGATTGCGTGCTTCAACGTCGCGAACCTGATGCTTGCGCGTGCGCTTGCGAGACACAAAGAGATCGGTTTGCGTCAGGCGCTCGGCGCCTCGAGGAGAAGACTGGTCCAACAACTGCTGA
>DASUPR010000215.1:0-4301 GCA_036281015.1 Pyrinomonadaceae bacterium | reverse complement strand
AATTGAGCCTCAGACGGAAACCAAAATCCGCGGAAATTGAAAATTCTGTTGGTGAGTCTTCTTTGTAGCGCCTGCGCAAAATCTCTGCGTTTATCCTCGCCCGGAAAGTGAAACACACAGTAACGTTTACCTTCGTGTAGTTTGTAGAACGGTTCCCCCGCACAGGCGGAGCGTCCACTTCCTTCATACTGGCAAACAAACTCGGGGGATCCAGCTTCATTATTTCGTGAGGTCATCATAATCTATCCTTCAAGGTGTGAACATGCGGCGGAAGGGGATGCCGGAGTAGTTCAGGACCATCGCACGGCCATTAACGATCGATTCGAAACTCATCCAGTCCGCACCTTCCGGCTCGCCGAGGCCGAACTTTCCGTCAGCACGCGGGATGAGCGGCTGTAGGCCGTCAACGTAGAGCTGGCCTTTGCGCAAGACGATGCGCGTGTCGCCGTACCACGGGCTGTCGTTGTAGTAGTGGCCCACAAATCCTTCCCAATCCTTGCGCGCCTCGAAGGTGCGCGGGCCGGTGTAACGCTCGCCCATGTACCAGTCAGGACCGTGAAAAACCTGCGTGACCAACCGGTTCTCACGCACGAACCCGAGCACGTACAAATCGAACCCCGGATGCTTCACGATGAAACGATCGCCGGCCATGCGCTCCAACACGATCTTGCGTCCGCTGTAAGTGAGCACGAGCTTGTTGCCTTCAGCGGTGAACTCAAGCTTCTTACCATCGGGCGAAGTGTAAACACCGGCATACTCCGCAGCGTTATTCACTTCATCCGGCGGCGGCGCAGGCGGCGGCGCTTCAGGCAACGGCTTGTTCGCCAGCGAAGCATTGAAGAGATCGATCGCATACTTCGTCACTGCCACCGGACGATACCCGCGCAGGTTCGCATTCACGGAAGCAAACGCACCAACACCATCCGTCAAATCCACGTCCAGCGACGAACTGAAGGCGACCATGCCTCCGGTGTGACGCAGACGCGTGTGAGCTTCAATGTTGCTCACCCACAACCCGTAACCATACGACGCGGGCTCACCTCGAAACGGCGAGTCGATCGCCGGCTTGATAAAAGAGGCAAAAGCGTCTTCCGAAAGCAGCCTTCCCTTCGGCAACGCGCCTCGATTGACCAGCATGCGTATGTACTTCGCCATGTCAGCCGGTGTCGAAGCGATGCTTCCGGCAGCGACGTCGACCTCGATCCACTGCGCTTCCGCGAGTGGTCCATTATTCGGAAACGGACGTCCTTCATTGAGCGGCTCGTAACCGACAGCCATCTGTGCGCGAATTCCGTTGCTGATAATCGGCGCGCTCGCGGTCATACCGAGCGGCGCGAGCAAACGCGCGCGCATCGCTTCGGCAAACGGACGCTTGTCCAGCGCTTCGATCAAAAACCCGAGAATGTTGTAACCGGTGTTGCAGTAAAGAAAACGTTTACCCGGCGCATACGCCACCGGTAGTTCGTGCAATAACGCATCGAGCAACAACGGCGCAGCCGGAAGCCCGGCGGTGTGACTGAGCAAATGATGCGTCGTGATTGCTTCAAACTTCGAATTGATCTTCAACCACGGCAGATACTCGACAACGGGTTTGTTCAGATCGAGTTTGCCTTCATCTCGCAACTGCAAAAGCGCGAGCCCGACAAACGACTTCGACACCGATCCAATCTCAAACATCGTCTCGGGCACGACGCGCGCTTTTGCTTTCGTGTCCGCAAAACCGTAAGTCGAGGCGCGAATCAACCCATCGCGATTCGCGAGCGCGAGTGTCATTCCCGGCGCGCCTGTTTCACGCATGTGGCGTGCGATGAATTCATCGAGCCGTGCAAACAGCGGCTGCACGGCCGCCGATTGGCCCAAAAGATTGCGGGGGTTAATAAAAGCCGCGACGCTTACCATCGCGGTGCTCAGGACGAACTGCCGTCGTGAAAGACTGTGTGTCATCAATTTAGCCCAAGAGTTCTAGCCAGCTCTATAAACCTTTCCTCAGATCGCAAATTCTGAAAAACCGGATCGACGCGCACGAACGGCAACCAGTTGAACCGTTCTTCACGCGACTTTTCCAGCCCATCGAGAGCCATTTCCCGATTGTCGAGTCCGGCGTAGACCACCGCCGCCTGAAACGGGGAGACGTACTGTTGTTTTGAAAGCTCCTGCAAACGCGCGATCACGCGTTCGGCCTCGTTCTTCTTTCCGGCCAACGCCTGCGCGTGCCCGAGCGCAGTGAGCGCCGTGATGTTGTCGGGCGAAATCTTCAGCGCATTGCGAAACGCGCTGATTGCTTCGTCCAACTTGCCTTGCGCTTCGAGCACCAGTCCCAGTTCGTAATACGCGCGCGCAAAGTTCGGATCCATTTCACGCAGCTTCTGGGCTTCGCTGTGCGCCTGGTCCAATTGCCCGGCGTAATACAACCCGCGAATGTAATCGCTGTAGATCGTCAGCGAAAACGGTTCGAGCTCGTGCGCCGTCCGCGCTTCGACAACTGCTTCGCTGAGCCGTCCGGATGCCGCCAGATAACTCGCATACCACTGATGCGCCGTAGCATAACTCGGATTGAGTGAAATGGCTTTCTTGAAGTGCTGCTCGGCCTCTTTCCACTTCAGATGATAACGATAACTCACGAAACCGAGCGAACTGTGCGCTTCAGCAAGGTTCGAGTTGATCGACAAAGCGCGGTTAGCCGCGGCTTCAGCCTTGGGATACGAATCGTTCGCCGAGGTGACGTTGTAAACATTCAGCAGCAGGTAACAGTCGGCGAGTCCCGCATACGCGAGGCCGTAATCCTGATCGCGCAGGATCGCCTGGCCGAAATACTCGATGCCGTTTTGCAATCCTTCAACTGTTCGCTTGTTCCAGTTGTAACGACCGAGGAGATACAGACGATAAGCTTCGGAATCCGGCGAGAAGTTGCGCGTTATCTGCGGATGATAACTGCCGTCAGCACGCGCGCGCAGTTTTTGCGCAACGTCGCGCGAGATCTGTTGCGGCAACGCGACCACTTCCGAAACCTTGCGGCCGTAACGTTCACCCCAGATGTGACTATCGTCGCGCACGTCAATCAGTTCGACGCTGACCGCCAATTCATCGCCGCGCTGCACGATGCTGCCGGAAAGAAGCGCGTGAACGCCGAGCTCGCGCCCGATCTGAGCAGGATCGGCGCCGCGGTTTTTGTAGTGAAAGACCGTGCTGCTGGATTTAACTTTCAGATCCGGCAACTGCGAAAGACTCTCGATCAAACTCTCGGTGATGCCGTCGGACAGGTATTCCATGCTCGGATCGCTGTTCGAAAACGGCAAGACCGCGAGTGAATTGATCGCAACGCTTGTATCGGCCTGACGCCGCGAACCGCGCAGAGCGATCACAGACAGCGCAGTAATCAAAACCGCCGCAGCCACGACTCCGACGACGAGGCGCGATGTGGTCCAGAAGCCTGGCGCCTTGCGGCGCAAGGCGGAAGGCGCAATCGACTGCGTCGCGTCAGTCAGTGTGTTGCCGAAACTCGAATCACCTTCGAGCTCGCGCAAGACTTCCTGAAGATCGCTGCGCATGTCTTCAATCCGTTGATAACGATCGCCCGGTTCCTTCGCGAGTGCGTTGTCGAGTATCTGTTGCAGACGCTGGATCAGCGGCGAATCTTCACCGCGCGCCTCCGCGATCGGTTTCGGCCGGTGATAGACCACGGCGTAACGCACGTCCAGCGCAGTCTTGCCGCGAAACGGCCAAGTGCCCGCGAGCATTTCGTAAAGCAACACGCCGGTTGAGAAAATGTCTCCGCGATGGTCCACGGGTAAGCCTTGTGCCTGTTCGGGCGCGGCGTAGGTCGAAGTACCGTAAGGCACGCCGACCTCCGTGAGTTGTGGATCGCTCGAGCCCGCACGCGGCGGTTCGATCAGTTTCGCGAGTCCGAAGTCGAGCACCTTCACGGTGCCGTTGCGCGAAACCATCACGTTGCGTGCTTTGATGTCGCGATGAACGATGCCCTGCGCGTGCGCGGCGGCGAGTGCGTTGGTCACCTGAATCGTGATCGAGAGCGCCTGGCGCAGATCGAGCGGGCGTCCGTTCACGAGGTCGCGGACGTTGCGGCCCTCGACAAACTGCATTGCGATGAAGTGCAGGCCGTCCACTTTGTGCAGCCCGAAATGGTGCAGATATTCGGGTGATCGAGCGACGACGCCAGCTTGGCTTCGCGTTCGAAACGGACGAGATTGGACGGGCTGTCAGTCAAAGCGGGCGGCAAAACCTTGACGACTGCCGGCCGATCGAGTGTAGTGTCCACCGCACGGTAAACAGTCCCCTGTCCA
>DASUPR010000214.1:0-5061 GCA_036281015.1 Pyrinomonadaceae bacterium | reverse complement strand
ATTGTCATAACCGCCCCGCGCACGTCTATCTTTCGCCTGACGTTGCGTTGGACCAATCTTTCGCCGCGGGCCGGCTCGATCCTTCGTTGCCGTATTTGAAGAAACAGGCGGTCGAGGCATTGAACAAGCCATATTCAACTGAGGACGAGGCGCTGCGCTCGATAGCAACAAGTCTCGACGGCTTCTACAAGTCGTACTACAGCCAGATCTACGCGCAGAAAAGCGACGCGGTTAAAGGGGCTGTCGACGAAACGCAGCGCCTGTTCAAGACTTACTTCTTCCCCGAAATGAGAACCAATTGGGCGACTCATCCCAATAACATCGGTCACCTCTATTCGTCCGGTTGTTTTCGCTGTCACGACGGCGAGCACGTCAGCGACAGTGGCAAAGTTATTCGTAATGATTGCGATATCTGTCACACCGTCATTTACGACTCCGCGAATCCCGCGGCTTCTGTCAAAATAGCCGGGTTCAAGCATCCAGTTGATCTCGGCGCCTTCAGCGATCGAAAATGCGAAACGTGTCACAAGGCAAACGAACCGTTTCGACACCCGGTCAATTTAGGCGACATCTCGATGTTTCAGTGTGTCGAGTGTCACCCAAAGAAATAGTCGTCAGCGCAAATGATTAAGCCCAGGCATGTAGGTGGCGTGATTCTGGGAATCGCCATCGGCATGGCGATTGGTGTCGGTGCGTACACCTTCGTCTACGCGCGCGGCTATTCATACATGACCGACAACGCCGAGGCATGTGTGAACTGTCACATCATGCAGGATCAGTTTAGCGGCTGGGTGAAGTCGAGCCATCGCTCGGTTGCGGTTTGCAACGATTGCCACACGCCGCCGGGTTTCGTCGCCAAGTACGCAACGAAGGCGCGCAACGGCTTCTGGCATTCCTACTACTTCACGACCGGTTGGTTTGAAGACAACATTCACATCACGCCACGAGGCCGTGAAGTGACCGAACTTGCGTGCCGGAAGTGCCATCAGGAGATCGTGCACGCGATTGAAGGCGCGCACCCGGAAATCGAAAACGAGCGCACGAGCTGTATTCGCTGTCACAATTCAGTCGGGCATCTACATTGAGGGTGGAGAAGTTGAATGAGTGAGGAGAAACAGAACGAGACAACGAGCCGGCGGCGACGCTCACTGCGCTTCATCGGCCTCGTCGCCATAGTCGTGCTGGCCACGGTGTTCGGCCTGGCGTTGCTGATCAATATCTTTCAGCGCAAACAGGAAGCACGCAATCCTTTCTTCCGCGTCGTCGAGCTCAACGACGACACGGTAGATCCGAGCATCTGGGGCAAGAACTTTCCGCTTCAATACGACGACTACAAGAAGACGACGGATCAAGTGCGCACGCGTTACGGCGGCAGCGAAGCCGAACCACGCACGCCGACGCAGGCCGATCCACGTTCTGTCGTCGCGCAATCACGGCTCGAAGAAGATCCGCGGCTGAAAACAATGTGGGCCGGTTATGCGTTCTCAAAAGACTTCCGCGAAGAACGCGGTCACGCTTACATGCTCGACGATCAGACGTTCACCGAACGCCAGCAGGTCACGCAACAACCCGGCACGTGCGTTAACTGTCACGCCTCAGTCTACGTCGCGTACAAACAGCTCGGCGGCGGCGATATCTTCAAAGGGTTCGAAGCGCTCAACAAAACGCCATACTTCGAGGCGCGAAAGTTTGTGACTCATCCGGTCGCGTGTATCGACTGCCACGATTCACAAACGATGCAACTGCGCGTCACGCGTCCCGCATTCATCGAAGGCATGCGCGCGTTGAAAGCCTCGCAAGGCATTCAGAATTACGACGTGAACAAACAAGCCACGCGGCAGGAGATGCGGGCCTTTGTTTGCGGGCAGTGCCATGACGAGTATCACTTCAGTGGTCCGGAAAAGCGGCTGGTCTATCCGTGGTCCAAGGGACTTCAGATCGAGAACATTCTCGCTTTTTACGACGAGCAGAAGTTCAAAGACTGGGAACACGCCAGCACCGGCGCGCCGGTGCTCAAAGCGCAGCATCCGGAGTTTGAAATGTGGAACCAGGGCATTCATGCGCGCTCGGGTGTCGCTTGCGCCGATTGCCACATGCCTTACAAACGCGAAGGCGCGTTGAAGATCAGCGATCATCACGTGCGTTCGCCGTTGCTGAACATCAATCGCGCCTGCCAGACGTGTCACAAGTGGTCTGAGGAAGAGTTGAAAGCGAGGGTTGAAACGATTCAGACGCGAACGTATAACCTGCGCAATCTCGCGATGGACGCACTCGTCGATCTCATTAACGACATCAAAGCCGCGCGCGACGCGGGCCGCACCGACGGCGCCGTAACGACTGCGCAGGATTTCCAGCGCCGCGCACAGTTCTACGTCGATTTCATCGAGTCGGAAAACTCGAACGGATTTCACGCGTCGCAGGAGGCCGCGCGTATTCTCGGCGAGTCGATTAACTTCTCGCGCAAAGGTCAGGTGGCGCTTCGCGGCGGCGCGCAACCGAGTCAGGCAACCACTGCGCAGAACAAGTAAGTCCAAGCGTTCAAGGTGTCGTCATTTCGGGTCACAACCTACAACATACATAAGTGTCGCGGGCTCGATCGCCGCGTGCGTCCCAAGCGCATCGCGGCGGTGCTGAAGGAGATCGGCGCCGACGTGGTCGCGCTTCAGGAAGTTGTCGGCATGGATGAGGTCGAGCGCGAGCGCAATCAGGTGCGCGCCATTGCCGAAGAGCTCGATTCGGATTTTCGCATCGGTGAGAATCGCAGAATCCACGGCGCGGCTTACGGGAATGCGGTTCTCAGTCGTCTTCCGATCGTTACGGAGCACAATCACGATCTGAGCTGGCGCGCGTACGAACCGCGTGGCTGTCTGGAAGTCGCTGTCGCGATTGACTCACAAACGACGCTGCAAGCGTTCAACGTCCATCTCGGCACGGGCTTCTTCGAACGTCGTTACCAGGGCCACCGGCTTTTGGAAGTCATCGCCGGCGATGCGGATTCGCCGGCGCCGCGAGTCATCCTTGGCGATTTCAACGAGTGGACGCGTGGCCTGACTACGCGCCTGCTGAGTCTTCACTTAAACAGCGCCGAACCCGAGCAACGTCTCGGCAGAGCGCGCACGTACCCGGGCGTGTTTCCGATCCTGCACCTGGACCACGTCTACTACAATTCGTCTCTCAAACTCGAACGCATCTTCGTTCATCGCAGCCGTCTCGCGCTGGCCGCGTCTGATCATCTGCCCATCGTTGCCGATTTCACTCTCGTTCGTTGAACGGCGGGAGCGCTTGTGGTTCACGTCCTGTCTTGAGCCGATAGGCACGGTAAAGAAGCGCCAGCGAGATCCAGACCAGTATGACGACCAACGGATAGATCACCACGCGGGGAAAGAACCACGCGATCAAAGCCAGACCAAACAACAGCAAGCCCGTCATCAGCATGAGCCGCGCTTCGACGGGTTCGAGGACACGGCGATTTGTAAACGCCGCGCCGACAGCGTTGCCGAGTCTGATTGCTCCGGCCGCAGCGCGCCCGCCACTTCCGCCACCGCTAGTCATCGGCGTGGGTGCTTGAACAGATCTGCCTGGTGCGCGCAGTTTGTGCCGCGAGTCTAAAACTATCTCCGTCGCGTTTTCGAGATCCTGAAGGTAGGTCTCCTCCATCTGAGTCGCGAATGGGATGTCTTCGATAACGACGTCGAGCTCGAGATTGCCGAACCAACTCGCAATGTTGAGATTGGTGGAACCAACACGCGCCCATTGGCAATCAGCCACCGCCGTTTTCGCGTGCAGCATCGTTCCGTTCCACTCGAAGACGCGCACACCGGCTTCGAGTAATGGACGATATCCTGCACGTGACAGCGGCTTCAGAAGAGGAAGGTCCGAAGCACTCGGCACGAGCAGACGAACGTCAACGCCGTCGGTGGCGGCAGCGCGCAGTGCCTGCACGTATAAAGTCGTGCCGGCGTAATAAGCATCGGTCAACCATAACTTGTTTCTTGCGAGCGTGGCGACCAGTTGGTCCATACGAAACATTCCGGCACTCACTGGTTCCGTCGCCACGACGCGCAGCGCTATGTCGCCCACTTCGTCGAGCTCGTCGCGCCTCGCTATTTCATCGGCCGTCAGATCTTCACCAATGCCCGCCCAAACATGAGCGAATGCCTGTTCGATGTCGGCGACTGCTGGCCCACGCACTTCGATACCCGTATCGCGCCACGGTTCGATGTTCTTTTCCGGATCGCCGACCCACATTTGGCCCACGCACAATCCTGTTACGAAACCGATCCGTCCATCGACCGTCAACGTCTTGCGATGGTCGCGGGTCACCCAACTCAACGGCGAGTACCAGCGAGGCGTGTTGAAGACGCGCACGTCGACACCGGCAGCGCGAAGATGGCTCCAGAACGATCGCGAAGTTTTACCAAAGCCGCCGAGCCAATCGTAAAGGAGTCGCACGCGGACGCCTTCGCGCGCTTTCGCGGCGAGCGCATCGGCAAAGAGCCAGCCGGCTTTGTCTTCGTGAATGATGTAGCTTTCGAAGTGGATGTAGCGCTCGGCGTTTTTGATGGCGTCGAGCCAGGCGGGATAGTTTTCCTTTGCGTCCTTGAGCAGGCGGACGCAGTTGCCGGAGACGAGCGGAGCGCCGGCGGCGCGGGAGAACGCCTGGTTTGCCAGGTCGCGCACCGGCAACATGGCCCTTCTCTCGCGTTCGTATCGGCGGATCATCTATGTGGAGATTATCGCGTTCTTACGGTTTCATAAACTTCGCGAGGCCATTGATAAACATTTGCACCGCCAGCATCACGAGCAACATACCCATCAAACGCTCGAGGGCAATCAATCCCCTCTCCTTCAGCAGGCGATAGAGCATCGTCGATGACAGCAGAATGATCGCCGTGGCGAGCCAGGCGAGTGTCACGGCCAGAAACAACTGCCAGATGCTGTTTGGCGTCGACTGTTGTTGTAATAACAGCAACGAAGCGAGTGTGGATGGACCGGCGATGAAAGGAATCGCGAGGGGCACGATAAACGGCTCACCCTCGAGCGCATCGCGCGTCGCCTCCT
>DASUPR010000213.1:0-7248 GCA_036281015.1 Pyrinomonadaceae bacterium | reverse complement strand
TCGGTGGTGATTGGTTATCTCGCGGGCGGGACGTCGACGATTCGCGTCGGCTCGGGTGGCATCATGCTGCCGAATCATTCGCCGCTCGTGATTGCGGAACAGTTCGGCACACTCGAGTCGCTGTATCCGGGTCGTATTGATCTGGGCGTGGGCCGCGCGCCGGGTACGGATCATCGCGCGTTGCGCGCACTACGTCGTGAGCCGGGACGAGCGGACACTTTTCCCGACGACGTATTGGAGTTGCAGGCGTTTCTCGCGCCCACGAAATCGGGACAAGCGGTGCGCGCCGTTCCCGGCGCCGGCACTGAAGTTCCGATTTGGATCCTCGGGTCGAGTACGTACGGCGCCGAACTCGCCGCGACGCTCGGACTACCTTACGCCTTCGCATCTCACTTCGCGCCGGATGCGTTATTGAGCGCGCTCGATATCTACCGCAGAAAATTCAAGCCGTCGAAACAGTTGGACCAGCCGTATGCGATGGTCGGTGTTAACGTCGTCGCTGCCGATACCGATGAAGAGGCGCGACGATTGTTTACGACCGTGCAACAGTCGTTCACAAATCTCGTGCGCGGCGCGCCCGGCAAGTTGCAGGCGCCTATCGACAACATCGACGACTACTGGACGCCGATGGAACAACATCAGGCCGCGCACATGTTGAAGTATTCAATCGTCGGTTCGGGTGAAACGGTGCGGAAAGGTTTGGAAGAGTTCGTCGCTTTGACGAAAGCGGATGAGTTAATGATCGTGACGAGCCTTTACGACCACGCCGCGCGAGTGCGTTCCTACGAGAAAATAGTTAATAACTAGCTCACCAACCGAGTGACCGCGAAGACGGCCGTAGATACCAGCGCCAACACTCCGCCCGCGCCGATAAGTTTCGCGAGCTTTCCTGAGATTGGCGGCAGCGCCAGTTTGGCGCTCAACCATCCCAGAATCCCGCCAGTCACCAGACCGCCAAAACCCGCGGTGGGGTCAAAGAACTCGAACCCGAATATGTTCACCGCGAAGAAGGTCACCATGATCACGAGCATTCGTTTGAAATACCCATCCGGGTAATATGTCCGGTCGACAAAGGCGGCCGCCGCGATGAAACCCACCAGGCCCATGAGCCCACCTGACGCTCCACCCATTGAACTTATCACTGGGTCGAACAACAGGCTGCACACGCTGCCCATAACGGCGGTAACGATAAACAACAGTGGCACGAGAGCGCGATGGATCGTTTGTTCCGTTATTTTGGTGAAGTGAATCAAACCCGCAGCACTGATCAGAAAATGGCGAAACTCTGCGTGTATCAGCGGTGCAGTAAATAACCGCCATACTTCCCCGTCCCAAACGGCCGATTTCACGAGTCCGGCGAGAGCAGTAGAATCTGCGGCCCAGCTCGCAACCATGGTAGCGAGGGCACAGGAAGCAAGGATGGCTATGGTGTAAACACTGAGACTTTTTCTATAAACCCATGTGTCGAAACGGGCAGTACTCGCATCACTTACCGCATTTTCTTGCGTGTAGCTACGGGAACGCCAATACATTGTATTCCCCATAGCCAGACAGAATGCTCCAAGAGCTAAAAAGACATTGCGGTCTAGCCCCATCGAGTCCTCAAAAACGTATGCGCTCGATATACCAAGGGTCATCGCGCTGAAGCCAAATACGATCCAGTTGCGCGCTTCGGTAGTTTTAGTGTCGCGCAATGCTCCAATCAGAAACGGCACTTGCTCGGGTCGCACGGGCTCAGGAGTTCCGGGCGTCCAGACAAAGCTGATCTCCTTTTGCCGTTGCACTACGACTTCGAGCAATTCCCGGGCAGTGCAGCCGATGGGTCCTTTATTACCAATGTAGCCGTAGTCCATGATTGAGAATTTGGCCGGCACCGGACCAGTCCGATCCCATTCGTGCTGCGGCAAGGGTGCAGGCGCAATGTAGCCAAGGTCGTCGATGGAGGATTCGTGTAAGGACATGGGACCGTATTTTACCCGAATGTCCGTCCGGGTGAGAAGTGAGTTAGACTGTCACGCACAGGAGCAAACAGATGCAGAAGCGCAAGCTGGGAAACCTCGAAGTGTCGGCACTCGGGCTCGGATGCATGGGCATGAGCCACGGTTATGGACCAGCGAAAGATAAAGCGGAGATGATCTCGGTCATCCGTGGGGCGGTCGAAAAGGGCGTCACTTTCTTTGATACCGCCGAAGTCTATGGTCCATTCACAAACGAAGAACTCGTCGGCGAAGCGCTGGCGCCGGTACGCGACCACGTCGTGATCGCCACCAAGTTTGGCTTCAAGCCTGACCCTGACGATCCGTCAAAGTGGAACGGGTTGGACAGCCGGCCCGAACACATCAGAGACGTCGTCGAAGCATCTCTCAAGCGGCTCAGGATTGAAACGATCGATCTGCTTTACCAGCACCGTGTCGATCCAAACGTTCCGATTGAAGATGTCGCCGGAACAGTGAAAGACCTGATTCGCGAAGGAAAGGTCAGGCACTTCGGACTTTCCGAAGCAGGTGTGCAAACGATCCGCCGCGCACACGCAGTGCAACCAGTCGCGGCGTTGCAAAGTGAATACTCGCTTTGGACCAGAGGCCCGGAAGCCGAAGTGTTGCCGGCGCTGGAAGAACTCGGTATCGGTTTTGTTCCGTTCAGTCCGCTCGGGAGGGGTTTTCTCACGGGAAAGATTGATGAAGGCACGACGTTCAGCAGTTCCGATATGCGCAACCGGCTTCCACGCTTCACACCGGAGGCTCGCAAAGCCAATCAAACGCTGATCGATCTTTTGCAATCGATCGGCGAACGCAAGAACGCCACCCCCGCTCAGATCGCGCTCGCGTGGCTGCTCGCGCAAAAGCCCTGGATCGTACCGATCCCCGGCACAACAAAACTGAGTCGCCTGGAAGAGAACATTGGCGCCGCCGGCGTCGAACTCACGTCGCAAGATTTAAGTGAGATCGAAAGCGCCGCATCAAAGATCACGGTCCAGGGCGAGCGCTACCCGGAAAGCATGGAACGAATGACCGGCCGCTAAACGCTCGCGACGCGTTGTCAGAAGCCGTTCTAAATCACAGTAACCAGATCTTTGCAGATCGCCACCAGCTCAAGCACCTCCGACTTGTTCAAATAATAATTGGCTCCTTCCTTGAGACAGATGTCTTCAAGCACCACCGAAGGATCCGCCGTGAACATAATGATCACCATGTTCGGATCTTCCTTGCGTATCTCGCGCAGCACGTCGATCCCGTTTCGGTGCGGCATCGTGATGTCCAACACGACCACGTGCGGACGCAATTCGCGGATGACCTTTACCGCTTCGATGCCGTCAGCAGCCGTGCCGATAACCGCGCAACCCTGGATACGGGTCAATGTCGTGTTCAAGTAATCTCGAATCAACGGCGAATCATCGACCAGCACTATCGTCAATTTCGTCAAACTCGCTACTCCTTTGCGTATGCCGAAAGCTACAAGGAGTTTCGCGAGTACTGCTGAAATGCCGCAATCGGGCAAAGTCCGATTTACTTGTAAGACTTTGAACGTTCTCGTTGTCGTTGTTTAGACGACAGTTTGACGGTGGGCCTAAGTGCCACAAAGACCGATCTTGACCGCGTATTGAATGAGCTCGGCCGTGGTCTCAACGCCGAGTCCCTCCATGATTTGGTACTTGTAGGTCTCCGCAGTGCGTGTGGAAATGTTCAACTGGTTTGCGATCTCTTTCATCGTGTAGCCGGAACACAGCAGTTGCAGCACTTCACGTTGGCGTGGCGTGAGGTTGAAGTGTTGTTTTTCGTCGGGCGCTGTTAACGCTTCTGCCTTCATTTCTTTCTCAATCGACGGCGAGATGTAATTCTGCCCACTCATCACTTGCCGCAGGGCGAAGAGTAATTCCTCGCCGGCTGATTGCTTCAACACATATCCGACTCCGCCACACTGAAACGCCTCGCGCAACAGACGCGTATCGGCGTGCATCGTGAGGAAAACCACTTTCGAACCGGTGTGGTTCTGGCTAAGCCTGCGCACTGCGTCGAGGCCGTTCAAAACGGGCATGGAAATATCGACGATGATCAAATCCGGTTTTAAGCGCAGGGCTTCGTCGATCAACGCCTGACCGTTTTCTACGGACGCCACGAGATCAAACTCATCCTCGAGCAACCCAGCCAATCCCTGGGCAAACATTTTGTGATCGTCGGCGATTAGAATTGTCGGTCGTGTCATCGTTGGTTTGTTAACGGAACGCGCGCTGTCAAACGCGTCCCGTAGTGCGCAACAGATCGAACCTCCAGCGAACCGTGCAAAAATTTTACGCGCTCTTCCGAGCTTGCCAAACCCAAACCGGTTCCATGTCCGAGTTTGTCAACGTCAAAACCCTTTCCTGAATCAGACACTTCGAGCACCAGCCAGCCGTTGGTTTCGCTGAGTGTAACGTGAGCAGAGTCCGCACCGGAATGTGCGGAGACGTTTCGCAACGCCTCGAGAGCCACGCGATAGATGCAAACCGAAATCTCCGGCGGCACCGGATCGGTCGTCACGTCCGTAGTGAACTTGACGTCAATCTGCTCTTCATTGCTTAGTTCTGTGACATGCGAACGCAACGCTTTAACGAGCCCCAGGTGCTCGAGCACTCCCGGATGAAGTTGATGAGAGAGCTGGCGAATCTGCGCCGTGAGACTGTCCAGTTGCCTGTAAATCTGGTCCAACTCCACGACGATCGCCTGCGGATCTTCAGGCAGCTTTCGTTTCAGCCGGTTGATCGTCAGACCGAGCGCCGCGACACTTTGGCCCACGTCGTCGTGGAGCAGCAGCGAGATCCTCCTTCGCTCTGACTCCTGCGCGGTAATCAACTTTCCGGCGAGCGAGCGAATCATTCTGGTGCTCTCCGACAATCTTTCTTCGCTCTTTCGGATCGCTTCAGCTGCTTGTCGTGCTTCCGTGATGTCTCTGACTATCGTCAGAATATTTGGATTGTCCGCGCCTACCATGCGCGCTTCGTAATAATGATCTTCATTTCCCTTTCGTAGCGAGTACTCGATTACCTGCGGGTCGTCCTCTGTTACCTTGTCGATTACGTCATAAACCTTTTCCGCCAACTCCGGCGGCAAGACTTCATGCACGCTCTTGCCAAGAAACTCTTCCGGCCTCCGCAACAACACTCCCTCGTCTCGTGCGTAATAATCGAGGTATACGCCGTTGCGATCCATAATAAACATCATGTCGGGAATCGCACGTAGAATCGCCTGATTGCGCACGTTGATTTCGGCGAGCGCTTGTTCCGATAGTTGCCGCTCTTTGATGATCGCTGCGAGCACCAGCAGTGGAACGGATACGAGAATCAGAAAACCCTGGATTGAAAGGGCCTTGTCCGAAGGAGACGGCGCGATAAACGGACCACCGCCGTGCGTCGCGCCGTAGATCGCCATAAACATCACCAACAGCAGGACTGTCGTCACTCCTCGCAGGCCAAACCTCACGGTGGCCCAAACTAGAAATGGAAGCGGCCAGTACAAGCTGGCAGGACTGTTTACGGAGGACGTTCGCTGTGCGTTGAAGATGAGGTAACCAACGCCAAATAAAACAAGCAACAGCAACGACGCTTCCACGTAGCGAAGCGGCGCCGCCCGCAAAAACCGCTTGTGATCGGTCTGCACCCATTCAAGAATGAATGGCACGAGCGTCAGCGTAGCCAACACATTCGAAAAAAAGCGGACCTTCCAGAGTTCCCAATACGTCTGAGCACCCCAGCCATTGAGTTTTACTAAACCCGCGTCGAGAAACGACGCCAGGAACGGCGCGAGGAAAGCGCCGAAGATGAGAAACGTTGCGAGATGCTTGTTCCGGTCAAGCCAAAACTCGGCCGGGTGAAAATACCTGATGAACGCCGCGCCAATCAGCGCTTGAAATGAATTGCTGACAAACCATGAGACGACCATCGTGGCCGGCACACCGCTCTCTAACTCCGCGGCGATATGCGCGGGCAAACTAATCACTATGATCAACCACCACCAGCGTTTGTGAGTCAACAACAACCCGGCGAACAGGATGGAATTAGGCATCCACAAGGTGGACACGGAACCGGGTTGCAGACTGAACCAGAATCCGATCTTCGCGGTGACGTAATAAGCTATCGAGATAAGAATGGAGATCGTGAGGGCATTTCGAAACGACGGATCAAGATACACCGATCGGGTTCGCCGAATACGTTGGGGAGTCACGATGAACCTCTAATAAACGTGAGTGTACGCTGCCGCCCATTATTAACGTCGAATCTATTTTTCTTCAAGCTTTAATTTGTCGCGCGTGAGGATTTAAAGATAAAGGGCCGGGGCGCCCCTTGACTCTCGTCAACCCCGGCCCTGCCGGCGTATGGTCGTTTCAGTGCATTCCTCCTGTGAATCTGCACCCCCACACGCCTTGAATCGTCGGACTGTAACCACTATCAACCAGCCCGATACTGCGGAAAGGAAACAGGCGTGTTCAGGATCACGCCGAACTCAGTTCCGGATTTCACCTTCACTTCATGCCCCTTCTTCACCCGCCCCGCGATCGCTCCAGTCACCGCGCCCACTCCAGCACCGATTGCCAGTCCCTTGCCGCCGCCGGCAATCGCTCCGATGATCGCGCCCCCTCCGGCGCCCCCGCCGATGAACTTGGCTTTTCGATGGCTGGTCTTGTGCGCCGTAACTGTTCCTTCGTTGTCACTCGTTCCCGTCGAAGACTCGAGATCAGTCAGCGATCCGTTCAATGCTCTGCGGTATCCGTTCGGCAATTCCAACGAAGTAAACTGAACGTTGAGTTCCGCCGGCTTACCCTTCTTCTGCGCCCGCTGAACGCTTGTAACCCGGCCGCCGACGATGCTGCCCTGCGGCGCGAGCACGAGGCCGTTCTTCGAGTAAACCGGATCGACCAGCGTCGAGGTGAACGTATCGCCGACACGGGCCTTCTCCGAATCCAGTTCGTCATTCAGTCGCACTCGCATGACCTGATTCGCCGGCACCGTGTAGTACTTGACCGTCCGCTTCTTCTTCGTCTGCGCGAGACTTCCGGTGAACGCTGAACTCACCAGCAGCAGCACCAGCGTTGAAGCCGCGATGCACCTTCGTTTGGTCTTGCTGTAGTACATTGGAAAACTCCGTTCGAAAATCAGTGCCGTTCAACTGGCGGTGCGTAAAACCTGCCGGTCGATCTCCAGCCTTTGACGTCAAAAGCGCGACGCATCCCGCAGCGAAGACAAACTCGATAACTGTCTCTTTCCCTGGTGAATGG
>DASUPR010000212.1:0-14460 GCA_036281015.1 Pyrinomonadaceae bacterium | reverse complement strand
TGCCGCAAACCGCCGCAGCACCTCGTCCTTGATCTCCGCTGGCGCGTCCCACGGATTCTCGTTCTGATTAATCTTCACCGACGCACGATGCGGCGAGAGCGTGTACGCGCGCAGCGCACGCACCGCAGGCTTGATGATGTCGAGTGGCGCCGTCATTTTTCTTTTCGAATCATAGCTGAACGCGCGTGAGCCGCGAGGCCTTCGCATTGGGCCAGCGTCGAGACGCTCTCTGCAACTGAGCTGAACGCGCTGGCAGAATATCGCAACAGACTCGTGCGCTTCACAAAATCATAAACGCCGAGAGCAGATGAAAATCGCGCAGTTCGCCCGGTCGGCAAGACGTGGTTTGGACCAGCGAGATAATCGCCGACTGCTTCCGGCGTGTACGAACCAAAGAAGATCGCACCGGCGTGTTTGATCTTCGCGGCGACGGCTTCATCGTCGCTCGTGATGATTTCAACGTGTTCGGGCGCGAGTTCATTCACCAGCGAACAAGCCTCGTCGAGTGTAGGGACAAGCACTACGGCACCGTAGTTCTGAAGCGACGACTGAGCGATTGCACGTCGTGGCAGTGACTCGATTTGGACCGAAAGCTCTTCAACGACCCGCTCCGCCAAGGCTTGGTGAGAAGTGATCAAAACACTGGATGCGTCTTCACCATGTTCGGCCTGAGCCAACAGATCAGCTGCAATAAATTCGGCTCGCGCGGTGTGATCGGCGATGATTACGATCTCGCTCGGTCCAGCTATCGCGTCGATCCCGACGACGCCGAAGAGCAGCTTTTTGGCGGCGGCGACGTACTTGTTTCCCGGTCCGGTGATCTTATCGACACGCGGAACGGTCTCGGTTCCAAACGCGAGCGCCGCGATCGCCTGCGCGCCACCAACCGCATAGATCTCTTTGACGTCCAACTCCAGCAACGCCGCGGCTACAGCCGGATTCTCGGCGAGTGTTCGCGGCGGAGTCGTGACGACGATGCGTTCGACCTGCGCCACCTGCGCCGGAACGACATTCATCACGATCGACGATGGATAAGCCGCCGTTCCTCCCGGCACGTACAACCCGACGCGCTCGAGTGGAATTATACGTTGGCCCAACCGCACGCCTTCCGCAGGTGAAATCTCCCACGACTGCTCCACTTGCCGCTCGTGAAACGCCCGCACGTTCTTAATCGCCACTCGTAGAGCTGTAAGAGTTTCTTTATCAACCTTCGCCGCAGAACTACGCAGCACCTCTTCGCTGACTCGTAATTCAGAAGACTGCAGCTCGACACCGTCAAACCTGCTCGTGTACTCGATCAACGCCTCGTCACCACGCGCTCGCACGTCATCAATGATGGCCGACACCCGCGCGAGCAGTTCGGAATCGAGCGCCACCGAACGCGCCGCCAACCGCGACATCAAATCACCGGCTTCGTCCTGGCGTAAGATTCGAATCACGCCAACTGACCTCCATTGATCGCCTTCTCCAAAGCCAGGACCAGCTCCCCAATCGATCCCGCTTTAAGCTGATAACTCGCGCGATTAACCACCAACTTTCCCGTCGACTCGGCAATCTCGTCGACCACAGTCAACCCGTTCTCACGCAGCGTTCTCCCGGTCTCTACCAAATCAACGATCAAATCCGCCAGTCCCAACGCCGGCGCAAGCTCTACCGATCCCGAAAGCTGAATGATCTCTACCGGAATACCGCGTGCGCCGAAGTGCGCGCCGGCGATCTGCGAATACTTCGTCGCCACCCGCAGCATACCGAGACTGCGCGTCATGATCTCCGCATCAGCCGCCGCCACGACAATCCGGCAGCGCGCGATCCCGAGATCGAGCGGCAACAAGAGATCCGCTTGCGACTCGAGCAGCACATCTCTTCCAACCACGCCGCAATCCGCAATCCCATGCTCGACGTAAACCGGAACGTCCGCCGGCTTTACGAAGATGAAACGATACCTGCCCGAGTCGTCCGTGATCGCAAGACGCCGTGAATTGCGAGCCTCTTCCGAAATGCGAACGCCCGCGCGCGCCAACAGCGCCAGCGCGTCGTCCTGCATCCTGCCTTTCGCGATCGCAACGGTAATCATCAGTGCCTTTTTGTGTTTCCTTGTGGCGACATCCTGCGCGCGAGCACTTCCGTCAGCGCGTCGAGATTGAGCACAAACCCAACCGCCGGTTCCGCACGGCCGAAGTTGCCGGTTAGACCATCGTAGCGCCCGCCGCGCCCGACACTCGTCCCCGCGCCGTGCACAAACACTTTTAGACTCAAACCCGTGTAGTAATCGAGACTCGAAACGTCGCTCAGATCGATCTCAAATTGATCGGCGAGTCCGAGCGACTCGATCGCGGTCCACAGTTCTTCAAGTGAATCGAGCGCGGCGACCGATCGCGTGTTTGTAATCACTTTGCGCACCGCGCTAATCACGTCACGCTTGCCGGTCAGTTGCGTCGGCTGCAGAAAAGCGCGCCCCTCGGAATTAGAAAGTCCATTGAGAAACCGCTGCAACTCCGCCGTTTCGCGCGTATCGATCAAGCGGCGCAACTGTTCACGCGCGACCGCCGGCAGTTCCAAATGCGCCGCCACGCCATTGAAGATCTCGACGTTGTTGATCGTGATCACATAACTCGATTGCAGATTCAGACGCGACAGAATCTCCGCGGCCAGCCGCAACACTTCCAAATCCGCCTCGTGCCCACCGACGCCGATCAACTCACAACCAAGCTGCGTGTTCTCACGGCGCCATTCCGCGTGCGACTGCGGCTGCTGGCGAAACACCGGCGCCGCATAACAGAAGCGCAACGGCCGCGGCCGTTCGGATAACAACGTTGCCGCCATACGCGCGACCGAGCTCGTCACGTCCGGACGCAGTGCCAGCAGTCGCCCATCGTTGTCCGTGAAACGGAAACCGCGCTGCGCCTCCGCCTGGCCCATGCCCTGTTCGAACAGGTCATAATAATCGACCGACGGCGTGATCACCTCTTCATAGGACCACGCGGCGAACACAGACATAGCGGTGTCTTCAATCGTGCGCCGCAGCCGTGCCTCGGCGCCGATGTAGTAACGCATTCCTGCGGGGATTCTCGAAATCATCGGAAAAGGAAAACCCGCTGCCGGGTTGGTTTCGGCAGCGGGTTTTGGAATCGTCTTGCGCTTCTAGTTTCGTTGTCAGCGCTTGCAACACGATCGCAGCCCGCCACCCTCGTGGTGGTGATGCCAGTACGCATGATGGCCGCGATCGATACTAAACATTGCCCGGGCCTTATACCCGAGCCGCCGGGCAGTTGTCAAATTTTTCAACTACCCGGAATGAAAGGCCGCGACTGGACGATGTAGATTTGGCCTTTCATGTAGGCCCATTCGATGTCCTGGTCGCGGGCGCCGAAGACGCGCTTGATGGAGCCCGCCGCGCGCACGAGGCGGCGAATTACGTCGTCGGTCAACACCACGCGGTCGCCCGTGATGGGCACTTCCTTCACGCCGCCTTTTTCGTCAAACGTGAGCAGGCTGTCCTCCGCGGAGCGGGTCAGGACCTGGATCGCGTTGGTACGCGGGCGAAAGATGATCTGCTCCGCGATGCGCTGGCCTTCGACCACCTTGATTCCCAGGCCACGCTTTGCGCTGATGTAAATGGCGCCGCTGTTTTCGCGGTCGAACGGGTCCGTAGTGATCATCACGCCGGAGCTTTCGGAGTTGATCCCCTCCTGCAACAGCACCGCCATGAAGATCTTTGAGTGGTCCACACTCGCACGCTCGCGTGCTTCGTACGCCTCAAAGTTCCACAGCGACGCCCACACCTTCCTGATCGCGTCGATCAATTCCTGATCGCCGCGAACGTTCGGCACGGTCGTGTAAAGACCGGCGCCGCTGAAATTCGGCAAGTCTTCCGAGTTGGAAGAGCTGCGCACAAACAAACCCTTGCCCGCATATTCCCGCGCGACTTTTTGCAGGATCTTCTGCCGCAACTCCGGATCAAACTCAGCGCTTTCGATCTTTTGTCTGAGCGACACGAGTTGCTCGCGCCGGTAAGGCGGATCGTGTACGAACTTCTGATCGTTTAACAGACCGAAGATCGTGTCGTCGAGACCATTTCGTTTGATGAACTCGTCGTAGTAGTGAAACGGGATCGTAAACCCGGGCGGCACGACGATCGACGGCAAACGCGCGTTCAGCACCTCGCCCAAGTTCGCCGATTTGCCGCCGAAAGCAAGACTCGCTCGCGAGCGCTGTTGGGCCAGGTCGAGCAGGCGCGTTTCGTCCAGATTGAAACGCGGCTTCATCACGTCGAGCCGTTGCGCCTGCCGCCGCTGGTACTCACGCAGTTGGTTCATGTCCGCGCGTTTGATCGTGTACTTCTCGCGCAACGTTTCGAACGACACCCACCAGCCATCGTACTGCTTGAACAACTCCTTCGCGTTTTTGATGTACGCGTTGGGAATGCCCCAGCCTTTCGCGAGCAGGTTGATGTGCGAGAGCGGCGTTGATGGTTGCGACGTGATGATGCCGGCGACGGGTGGAAGCTGAACCGGGACTTCATCCAAAACCAAAATTTCGTTAGAGCCGATCTCGACGTGATCGTCGAGCTTCTCGATGATGTGGATGCGGCCGAGGCCCTTCGCAATATTTAGTGCCTGGTACTCCTGTTCCTTCGCGATTTCGCTTTGGAGGATGCGCTGAAGGCCTGCGAGAGATTTTGTCGCTTCGTCCTGTCGCAGTGAATTTGGTTTGAAGGCGACGGGGGTGAAGAAGGACTTGTTGATGACGTCGTAAGCGAGCTGGATCTGGTCTGCGGGGATCAGGTCGCCTTCCCAAAATTCGAAGGTCCAGCGGCGCAACGGTGTTTGATACGCGATCGTGCCAAGGATGAAGCGCCTGTTCGGTTTGATGTAGTTGTTTTCGAAAAACTCGCGCCCGCGTTCCAGGGAGAGGTAGGTGCCGTTGACGAAGTCTTTGTGAAAGCTGTAGCGCTTTTTGTTGACGTAGTAGATCTTGTTGTTGTCTTTGCGATCGATGACGAACATGAGGTGAGGGAGGGCGTAAGGTGTGTTGGCGTCGTAGGTGACCGAGAGCAAGTCGAAGTCGGTTTGAGATTTTATCGCCGGTAGCGACCTTTGCGCGGCCAGAGAGACAGGGATTAAAAGCAAAAGAAAGAGTGAATGTAGGAGCTTCATAGTGTAGAGGTTGCTTGTTGCAGGGACTTGAGCAAAACATCCACGTGGCGCTGTTCGGTCAGGAAACTGTTGATGTTCACACGCATCGCGCGGCGTCCGTGCAGGACCGTCGTAGTGAGCCATGCTTCACCGCTCCGTTCAATTGTCTGCTGCAATCGCTGCTGCACTCGATCCTGTTCGATGCCGTCCAGCCCTGAAACGGATTCCGGCAGGTAACGAAAACAACAAACCGCCGTTTCGACTTCACCGAGACGCTTGAAACCCGGCAGGCGATCGAGTTGAGAAGCGAGATAGTTCGTTAGATCGATCTGCCGCTCAACCGTTTGCGCGTATCCCGCACGGCCCATGAACTTCAGCGCCATCCAGAGCTTCAGCGAGTTGAAACGCCGCGTCCCCATCTGCCCGTAACGGAAGAAATCAAACTCAACGTCGGCGCCGCCGCGATCCTCGCTCAGGTATTCGGGACTCATGTCGAACGAGTCGCGCAACACGCGCCCGCCCTCGCGCACCAGCGTCGCGCCGCACGAGAACGGCACAAACATCCATTTGTGCGGATCGAACGTAATCGAATCGGCCAGCGCAATGCCGCGAAGCTTGTCTTTGTGTTTCGACGAAAAGGCGAGCGGAGCACCGTAGGCGGCGTCGATGTGAAGCCAGAGCTCGCTTTCGCGAGCGATGGCGGCCAGATGTTCCAGCGGATCTATGACGCCGGTCGATGTCGTGCCGGCGACGCCCACAATGCAACACGGCAAGCGCCCTTCAGCGCGGTCACGCGCGATCTCTTCGCGCAAAACCTCGGTGCGAATGTGGAACCGCTCGTCAGTCGGGATCTTGCGCAGACTCGCGCGTCCCAACCCTAAAAGATCGACGCTCTTATCGATCGAGTAGTGACACTGTTCGGAAGCGTACACAACCAGATCACTCGCCGCCGATCGTACACCATCATCTTTGATCGTCGCCGCAACCCGATCGCGCGCGCACTTTAACGCGATCAGGTTCGCCTCCGAACCGCCACTCGCCAACGTACCAAAACTGCGCGGACCGTAATCAAGCAGATCGCACAACCAACGAATCACGCGCGCTTCGATCATCGCCGACGTTGGCCCATTTCGCCACGCACCCGCGTTCTGATTCAACAGCGACGACAACGCGTCCGCCCAAACGCCAATCGGCAACGGCGTCGGATTGAACTGGCCGAAGTATTTCGGACTCGGAACACCCATCGCATTCGGCTCGATGTCTTCACGAAACCGGCGCAGGATGTCTTCGATCGGAATTCCCTGTTCCGGCAACGGTTCGTCAAACAACTTTTCGAGGTCCTCGGGCGTCGCGGCAGGAGTTACGCGCCGCGTGTCCAACGCAGCGGCGTAAGCGTTGATGATTTCGGGAACTGCTTTTCCGAGCAGCTTATGCTGCTCAACAAAATCGTCGATCATGGTCTATGCTTTTCGGTAAGTCATGCAAAGTGAACTGGAACGATTCGAGAAAGCTTTACTCGCAAACAGGCAATCGTTTGGCGTCGAACTGTCGCCGGAAGCGCTGGCGCGGCTCCGCGCGTACTACAGTTTACTCACTCGCTGGAACGATCGTCTTCACCTCGTGGCGCCTTGTGCGCCGGAGGAGTTTGCGACGCGGCACGTGTTGGAATCGTTGGTGTTACTCGAACACCTGCCGCACGACGCAAAGATAGCAGACATCGGCTCCGGCGGGGGCTTGCCGATCATTCCCTGCCTCATCGCGCGCCCGGATTTGGAGGCGACTTTGATTGAATCTTTGCAGAAAAAGGCCGTGTTTTTACGTGAAGCGCTCAAGGAAACCGGCCGCAAGGGAACGATCATCGCGCGGCGGTTCGAAGAAATTGAGGCGCCGGATGTGCAATTTGTGACCTCACGCGCGCTGGACCAGTTTATCCCCAAAATCCCTGTCCTGCTTGACTGGGCGCCGGACGGAGCTACGCTGTTGCTGTTTGGAGGAGAAACGCTTCGCGATAAGTTGCCGAGTGCAGAAGTGTTCTTAATTCCAGGGTCAGAGAAGCGTTACTTATTCAGGGAGGGGATTTAAAGCAGAAAAGCTAAGCGGGATCTTCGCGGATGACTTCCGTGGCCTTTTTGTCCTCACGCATGCCCTGAAACGACGGATGGCGAATGATGTTCTCGTTGGTCCACTCGGCAAACGCAACCTCGCCCACGAGTTTCGGCTCGATCCACACCGCTCGCCGCAGATCCGGATCCTTCGGTATCACCTCAAACGGCTTCTTCGGCCGCGCAATACGATCCAGCGTCTTCTTCAACTCCGCGCGCAGTTTGTTGCTGAATCCCGTCCCGACACGCCCGGCGTAGATCAGTTTGCCCTTTTCATACACACCCAGCACGAGCGAACTAAACGGCAATCCCTTATCCGACAACGTGTAACCCGCAATTACAAACTCCTGCCGCTTGAGACACTTGATCTTCTGCCAACTGTGACTGCGCGTCGACTCGTAAACCGAGTTCGCCAGTTTCGAAACGATTCCCTCGATCCCGAAGTCACACGCCTGTTTCAAAAACTTCGGCCCGTTTCCTTCAACGTGATCGCTGTAACGCAAAACCTGATCGCTGCCCGCCGTCGTGATCAACTCCTCGAGCACGCGCTTCCGTTCCAGTAGCGGCGTCCGTTTCAAACTAAAACCCTCGAGATAGATCACGTCGAAAACCTGGAGCACGAGACCTTTTCCCGCAGTCTTGTGAATCGCCTGCTGCAGCATTTGAAAACTGCTGCGCCCCGATGAATCCATCGCCACGACTTCACCATCAAGAATCGCGCTCTTCACGCGCAGCTTCTTCAATGCTTTCGCAATGCCCGGAAACTTTTCAGTCCAGTCCTTTTGATTTCTGGTCCATAACCGTACATGGCCGCGTTCCACATGACACAACAAACGATAACCGTCGAACTTCAACTCATGTAGCCATTCGTCCCCTTTTGGGGCTTCTTTGACAAGAGTTGCGAGTTGCGGCGAGACAAACTCCGGCATCGCAGTCTTATGTGCACCTGGGAGATTCTGAATCTGTTTCGAGTTCATGTTGAAACTGCAGGCGGCACTCAGGTTGCTGAGATCGCAACACGATGTACGCAACCAAACTTCTCAACAACATCTATCACCTGATGCAGCCCGGCAGCAATAATACGTTGTGCGGACTACGTGTCAGCCGCGTTCCGATGGGGACGAAACTGCCGGGTAATCTTCAACTCGTTGAGAACGTGCCTGATAACAAGGCGATTTGCAAACACTGCGAACGATTGCAGTCAGGCGGACTAAACACTTATTCAACACGGCGCAGGGACATTGGCGGTGCTGCCCAATAATCAATGAGCAGCGTTCGGGCGGGACGGGCTTGATGTTCCGTGCTCTCCGTGGCCCACTCGAAAGTCAGCCACGGAAAGACACAGAAACAACGGGTAGTTGTCTACTCTTCCTCGGGTGCTGCGGCGCCATCGCCATCAGCAGCCGGAGTCGCCGAGACGACTAGCGGTTCGCGCGACGGCAACACGATGTCGTGACCGCCGACGATGTCCGGAAACTCCTCGAGGTCGCGCTCGCGCGCCTGATCGATGGATTCGTCGCGTTCGATGTCGACGTTTCGATAGTATTCCATGCCGGTACCGGCCGGAATCAATCGACCCATGATCACGTTTTCCTTCAACCCGCGCAGGTAATCGACGCGGCCGGAAATCGCCGCTTCGGTCAACACGCGCGTGGTTTCCTGGAACGACGCCGCCGAGATAAACGAATCGGTCGAGAGCGAAGCCTTCGTGATACCGAGCAGCAGCGGCTCAGCCTGTGCGACTTCGCCGTCCTCTGTTCGAACGCGCTCGTTCTCGTCCTGGAAGCGGAAACGATCGACCTGCTCTTCGAGCAGAAACTCGGTGTCGCCGACTTCCTTGATCTTCACCCAGCGCAACATCTGACGAACAATCACTTCGATGTGCTTGTCGTTGATGTTCACACCCTGCAGGCGGTAGACCTCCTGAATTTCGTTCACGAGGTATTCCTGCAGGCGGCTCATACCCAGCACGCGCAAGATGTCGTGCGGATTGAGCGGGCCGTCCATCAACGCTTCGCCGGCGCGTACGCGATCGCCGTCCTGCACGTTGATGTGCGTGCCGCGCGGGATATCGTACTCGCGCTCTTCACCGTCGTCACCGGTAATGATCAGTTTGCGTTTGCCCTTCGAAATGGCGCCGAGTGTAACGGTGCCATCGATTTCCGACATGACGGCCGTTTCCGCCGGACGCCGTGCTTCGAACAGCTCAACGACGCGCGGCAAACCGCCGGTGATGTCTTTGGTCTTCGTCGTTTCGCGCGGGATCTTCGCGATGATGTCACCCGGCTCGACTTCCTCGCCGTCCTGCACCATCAGGTTCGCGCGCACCGGCATCTGGTAAGTCTTCAGCACCTTGTTGCTGGCGCTGCGGATTTCCAAACGCGGCTGTTTCTTTTCGTCGGGCGAGTCTTTCACGACCATGCGCGACTGACCAGTCACCTCGTCCACTTCTTCGTCAAACGTCACGCCTTCCTTCAGATCCTGGAACTTAACGTGTCCAGCAACTTCGGTCAGGATCGCGAACGTGAACGGGTCCCACGTGGCGAGCAGTTGGTCCTGCGTCACGCGGCTGCCGTCCTCGACGAGGATGTGCGCGCCGTAAACGATCTGGTAACGCGCGGCTTCACGGCCACGGTCGTCGATGATGATCAACGAACCGTTGCGGTTCATCGCGATACGTTCGCCCTTGCGGCTCTTGACCGTTTGCAGGTCGAGATACTTGACCGTGCCATCCTGGCGAGCTTCGTGTTTCGACGACTCTTCCAGGCGCGCGGTACCGCCGATGTGGAACGTACGCATCGTCAACTGTGTGCCCGGTTCGCCGATCGACTGTGCGGCAATAACACCCACCGCCTCGCCAATCTCGACCGGACGGCCAGTCGCGAGATTGCGTCCGTAACACTTGATGCAGCAGCCGCGACGCGATTCGCAGGTCAACACCGAACGAATACGCACGCGCTGCACGCCCGAACGTTGAATCTCGCCGGCCAGGTCCTCGTCGATCTCCTGGTTCGCCGCGACGATCACGGAACCTTCAATCGGGTCAGTAACGTCTTCAAGCGCCGTGCGGCCCACAATGCGGTCGCGCAACGATTCGATTTCTTCACCGCCTTCGACGATCGCGCTGGCGGAAATACCGCGCAACGTGCCGCAATCCTCTTCACTGATGATCACGTCCTGCGCAACGTCGACCAGACGCCGTGTCAGGTAACCTGAGTCAGCGGTCTTCAACGCTGTATCAGCCAGACCTTTGCGAGCGCCGTGTGTTGAGATGAAGTACTGCAACACGTTCAAGCCTTCGCGGAAGTTTGCCTGAATCGGCGTCTCGATGATTTCACCCGACGGGCGAGCCATCAGACCACGCATACCTGCCAACTGGCGGATCTGCTGTGCGCTACCACGAGCGCCAGAGTCACTCATGACGAGGATCGGATTGAGCTCGCCGCTCGAGCGCTCGCGATCATCCATCGCCTTGAACATCTCTTTAGCGACTTTGTCGGTGACTTCCGACCAGATCGCGATGACTTTGTTGTAGCGTTCACCGTTCGTTATGACGCCGTCAAGATACTGCTGCTCGACCGCGATCACGTCCTTGTCGGCTTTGTCGACCAGGCCTTTTTTCGACGGAGGCGTTACAAGGTCGTCAATACCGATCGAGATACCCGCCTTCGTTGCGTACAAGAACCCGAGCGTCTTCAGATCGTCGAGCATCTTGACGGTCATTTCGTGACCGAGACGGATGTGCGAGTAGTTGACCAGCGACTGCAGGCCTTTCTTCTTCAACGTGCCGTTGATAAACGGCAGACCCGCGGGAATCGAGTCGTTGAATATGACGCGGCCGACAGTCGTATTGATGACCCGATGTACTTCGTCCTGAACGACGGCGCGCAGGATGTCCTGCGGATCGTGTTCCTGAACGAGGTCAATCAAATCGCCATGAATGCGGAGTTTGATTGGTGTTTGAGTCGTAACCTCACCGGCATCGAGAGCCAATAACACTTCCTCGAGCGAAGCGAACACACGGCCTTCGCCCTTTGCGCCCGGACGATCGCGCGTCAGGTAGTAGATACCCAAAACGATGTCCTGCGACGGCACGGCGATCGGCTGACCGCTGGCCGGGCTCAGGATGTTGTTGCTCGACAGCATCAACACCGCCGCTTCAATCTGCGCTTCCGGACTGAGCGGAATGTGTACCGCCATCTGGTCGCCGTCGAAGTCTGCGTTGAACGCCGTGCAGACGAGCGGATGGATCTTGATCGCCTTGCCTTCGACCAGCACCGGCTCAAAAGCCTGAATGCCGAGACGGTGCAGCGTCGGAGCACGGTTCAAGAGCACCGGATGCTCGCGAATTACTTCTTCGAGAATGTCCCAAACGACAGGTTCCTGCCGTTCGACCATCTCACGCGCCTGCTTGATCGTCGCCGCGTGTCCCTGCTTCTCAAGCTGGTTGTAAATGAATGGCTTGAACAGCTCGAGCGCCATCTTCTTCGGCAGACCGCACTGGTGGAGTTTCAACTCCGGACCAACCACGATCACTGAACGTCCCGAGTAGTCAACGCGCTTGCCCAACAGGTTCTGACGAAAACGTCCCTGCTTGCCTTTGAGCGTTCCGCTCAAAGACTTCAGCGGGCGATTGTTCACACCGCGCAGCACGCGTCCGCGACGGCCGTTATCAAACAACGCATCCACCGCTTCCTGAAGCATGCGCTTTTCGTTACGCACGATAACTTCCGGCGCACGCAGCTCCATCAGCTTCTTCAAACGGTTGTTGCGATTGATAACGCGACGATAAAGATCGTTCAGGTCTGAAGTTGCAAACCTGCCGCCGTCGAGAGGCACCAACGGCCGCAACTCAGGTGGAATCACCGGAATCACGTCGAGGATCATCCAGTCCGGCCGGTTTCCTGACTTCAGAAAACTGGTCGCGACTTTCAGCCGTTTCGAATACTTCAGCTTCTTCTGTTGCGAAGTCTCTTCCTTCATCCGCTTGCGCAGATCGACGGCGAGCTCTTCGACGTCAACCATCGCGAGCAGTTCCTTGATCGCTTCGGCGCCCATCTTCGCGACAAACTGCGCGGGGTAATCGCGCACCAGTTCGCGATAGCGCTCGTCGCTCAACAGTTCACGCTCTTTCAATCCGGGCACGTCGCCGGGATCGATCACGATGTACGACTCGAAGTAGAGAACTTTTTCGAGTTCGCGCAGCGGAATGTCGAGCAGGTGGCCGATGCGGCTGGGCAGTCCTTTAAAGAACCAGACGTGCGAACACGGACTGGCCAGATCGATATGGCCCAAACGCTCGCGGCGCACCTTTGCCTGGGTTACTTCGACGCCGCATTTGTCGCAAATCACTCCGCGGTGTTTCATGCGTTTGTACTTGCCGCAGAGACATTCCCAATCCGCCACCGGACCAAAAATGCGCGCGCAGAAGAGTCCATCGCGCTCGGGCTTGAAGGTCCGGTAGTTGATTGTTTCAGGCTTGGTCACCTCACCATGCGACCATTGCCGGATCTTTTCCGGTGACGCAAGTGAGATACGAATAGCTTCAAAATCAGGAGCCAGTTGCGTCTTTTCTTGTTGGAATCGAAACATATTTCTCCATTTCCCTATTAGGCTTCCACGGCACTCGTGACGATCGCTTCACCAACGCCGTCTTCCTGCCCTGCGCCATCACCGGCTGCTTTCTTGTTAATCAACTCAACGTCGAGACACAGCGACTGCAACTCGCGGACGAGCACGTTGAACGACTCCGGTAGACCCGGATCGAAATCGGCTTCGCCCTTCACGATTGCTTCGTAGATCTTCGAACGCCCGGCCACGTCGTCAGACTTCGCCGTCAGCAGTTCCTGAAGAATGTGTGCCGCGCCGTAGGCCTCGAGCGCCCACACCTCCATTTCTCCGAAACGCTGACCGCCAAACTGCGCCTTACCGCCGAGTGGCTGCTGCGTGATCAAGCTGTACGGTCCAATCGAACGCGCGTGGATCTTGTCGTCCACGAGGTGCGACAGCTTGAGCATGTAGATGTAACCGACCGTGACTTTCTGTTCGAACGGATCACCGCTCAGCCCGTCGTAGAGCACAGCCTTGCCCGACTCGCTCACGATCTCCGGCAAGCCGAGATCCGACGCGCGCCTACCGGCATCTTGCAGCTTCTTCTTGATCTCCTTTTCGCTAGCGCCGTCAAACACCGGCGTCGCGAAGTGCAAGCCCAAAACGCGAGCGGCCCATCCGAGATGTGTCTCGAGGATCTGTCCGACGTTCATACGCGAAGGCACGCCGAGCGGATTGAGCACGATCTCGACAGGCGTTCCGTCCGGCAGGTAAGGCATGTCTTCTTCCGGAAGAATCCGGGCGATGACGCCTTTGTTACCGTGACGTCCGGCCATCTTGTCGCCGACCGACAATTTGCGCTTCATCGCGATGAACACTTTCACCATCTTGATTACGCCTGGTGAAAGCTCGTCGCCCTGGCGCAGCTTCGCGATCTTCTCTTCGTAGATGTCCGAGAGGATCTTGATCTGGCGTTCGGTGCGGTCTTCGTACTCCTTAATCTCGGCACCGATGTCGAGCCGCGACGAAGCGAGTTGCACTTTGCGCAGCGCCTTCGGTTCGACAGCCTTCAACATCTCGCGCGTGATCGGAACGTTCTTCTCAATCACGACTTCGCGATTGGACGTCAGATCCGCCGAAAGCTTGCGGCCTTCGAGCAGTTCGTAAATTCGCTCGTCGCGCTGTTCGCGCAAGATACGAATTTCGTCTTCGAGGTCGCGCCGCAGGCGATCTTCTTCGTCCTGCTCGATCGTGAGTGAACGCTGGTCTTTCTCCTGGCCCTTGCGGGTGAAGACCTGAACATCGACGACCGTGCCGTCGATTCCCGGCGGGCTGACAAGCGAAGCGTCTTTGACGTCGCCGGCCTTCTCACCGAAGATCGCGCGCAGCAGTTTCTCTTCAGCGGTCAACTGCGTCTCGCCCTTCGGCGTGACTTTGCCGACCAGGATCGAACCCGGCTTCACTTGAGCGCCGATGCGAATGATGCCGCTCTCGTCGAGATCGCGAAGCATGTTCTCGCCGACGTTCGGAATGTCGCGCGTGATTTCTTCCGGTCCCAGCTTCGTGTCGCGCGCTTCGATTTCGAGCTCTTCGATGTGAATCGAGGTGTAGTAGTCCTCTTTCACGAGTCGCTCGGAAACGAGAATCGCGTCTTCGAAGTTGTAACCGCGCCA
>DASUPR010000211.1:0-10370 GCA_036281015.1 Pyrinomonadaceae bacterium | reverse complement strand
CAGGTCTGGAAATTGATTGGGCCACCGGTTACACAGATTTTCACGGATCAGTGTTGGTCCGTGTCATTTGTGGCTAATTGTTGTGATCTGACCGGGCCGTGCCGGTTTAAGTCCCAAGCGCCGAGCGGCGGGCTCCAGCTTGTCAGGCGCCGTCACACGTTCTTTATCGAGAGCGAGTCGCTGATTTTCTTCCAACAGTCTCTTGCGCTCACTACGGAGCTGCTCGTTCTGATAACCGTATTGCACGGCTGCGAAGTGTTGCTTGGCGGCAAAAACAAAACCGCCGGCTAAAACCAGACCGCAGAACAACAGCAGCGCCAAACGGGAGAGCGCTGTCGCGTCGCGTGTGCGGCGAACCTTCGCGTTAAGCTGGTGCTGGGGAAAACGTTTCATAGTTGCTACCCCTTGTTAATGTTTGCGGGCTGCTCGTAATTTCGCGCTGCGTGCTCGCGGGTTCTCTTCGATCTCGCGAGCGGTTGGCGCTACGGGACGGCGAGTTAAAACTTCAACCACTTCTCTCGCCCCGCACGAACAAACCGGCAAACGTGGCGGACATTGACAGTGACCCGACAGCCGTCGCAATTCCTGTTTGAGGATCCGATCCTCGAGCGAGTGGAAACTGATTCCCACAAAGCGGCCATCGGTGGCTAAAAGATCGACTGCTGTTTCAATAAAACTACCTAACCCTTCCAGCTCGTTGTTAACGGCGATGCGCAACGCCTGGAACGTTCGCGTCGCCGGATGAATCTGGTGACGTTTACCACCACCAACAGCCGACGCGACGAGATCGGCCAGCTCCTTAGTGGTAGCTACCGGCGACCCTTGTTCACGTCTTTCGACGATGCGACGAGCAATGCGCCGGGAGAATCGCTCTTCGCCGAATTCAAAAATGATTCTGGCAATTTCCGATTCGGGAAGTTGCTGAAGAAGATCGGCTGCGGTAGCTCCGCTCGTCGGGTCCATGCGCATGTCCAACGGAGCGTCGAACCGAAAACTAAAACCGCGCTCAGGGGAATCAAACTGGAGGGAAGAAACGCCGAGGTCTACGAGAATCCCGTTGGGATCGCGTTCGCCTGCGCGATTCAACACGTCTGCCAGTTCGCGAAAGTTGGCGTGGTAAGCGCGAAACCTTTCGCCAAAGGAAGCGAGTCGTTGTCGCGAATAGGCAAGCGCCTCCGGATCGAGGTCCATCCCGAGGACACGAGCACGCTCAGAGGAATTCAGAATCGCTTCGCTGTGTCCGCCAAGGCCAACCGTGCAGTCAACAAAGAGACCTCCTCGTTCAGGAACAAGGAACTTCAGTGTCTCTTTCAGCAGCACGGGGCGATGGGGCGCGCCAATGCCCCCCAAAAGCGCAGCCATCTCCACCGCCCCGTGATCTCGTTCAAAGACCTTTTGAGCTTTGTGCTTGCCTCTTTGCCCTTTGTGCTTTGCTTTGTTCTTCACAAAGTACAAAGTACCAAGTTCAAAGCGCTAAATACCAAGTCGAGCAATCGCTGCTTCGTCCTCTTCCGTATAGGGATCGGCAAGCATGCGGGCTCGAAACTTGTCGAGTTCCCAAACTTCCAGATGCGTCAGATAGCCAAGGACTGCCACATCGCCAATTACTTCCGCGCTCTTACGAAGCAACGGGTGAATCAGCAAACGCCCCTGGTTATCCAGCGTCGCCTGCTGACCGTAATAATTCGTTCTATCAAGGAACTTTCGTCGGGCTGGGTCCATCGACGGCAGCAGTGAAAGCCTTTGTTCTATCGACTCCCACTCCGGCAGCGGATAAATCCGTACGCAGTCACCGTTCAAACTCGTGATATAAAACTCTTTGCCATGCTTCTCTTCCATGAGGCGCCGGAACTCGGTCGGCACTTTGAGACGACCTTTGACATCAATCCGCGCTGTGTAGTTTCCTCGCAGCATATTTCATGACCTGTCGAGAAGCTTGGTGGGTGGCCTTTAGGAAAAGTGTTGCTAATGATCGGTGTTGCTACGAGGTTGGACCCACTTCCGACCACTTTTGACCACCCGACTTCGGATACTACGCTGCACGCCAGACACTGTCAATACAGTGTTCGGCTTGAAATGTTCGCCTTTTGTCTGCCTTTTTGCCCCGCGGATTACACGGACTCCACAGATCGGCTATAGTGGCCCACCTACAATGGCGTCCATTCTCCTGTTTGGTTTGCTGGCCGCCGGCGCGAACGTCGTCGGCGGCTTAGTGTTGGTGAAGTCCGGCATGCACCGGTGGGGTGAACGCTTTCTGAAGTACCTCGTCGCCCTCGGTGCGGGATTCATGCTCGCGGCGATCTTTATCGAGATTCTGCCCGAAAGCGTCGCCATTTGGACTAACAACGCCCGCGGCGACTCAGCCTCAGAAGCCGTGCTCGGCGCCATGACGCTGCTTTTGGCCGGTTACCTGCTCATTCAACTCGTCGAGCACACCATCGCGCCCCACTTCCACTTCGGCGCCGAAACACATCCGGAATCGTTCATGCGCCCGTCCGCTGCTTACACAGCCGTCGGCGGACTCTGGATCCACACGTTCTTCGACGGCGTCTCGATCGCGTCGGCTTTTCTCGTCAACTTTAAAGTCGGACTGCTGGTGTTTATCGCGATCCTACTGCACAAGATGCCTGAAGGTTTCACTGTAGCGTCGATCATGCTCGCTTCCGGACGCTCGACACGAAGTGCTTTGATCGCCACCGCCGCAATCGGCGCCGCGACGCTTGCAGGTGTAATTACTGTCGCGCTACTTGACTCCCGCATGAGTGATGCGGTTGGATATGCGTTACCCTTCTCGGCCGGCGTAACCCTCTACGTCGCAGCGAGCGACCTGATCCCCGAAGTGAATCATAAAGAAGAACGAAACCCCACGGTCTCAATTGTCGTTTTTGTTGGAGTTGCACTCTTCTACCTGTTACACAAGGTGATAGAGAGTTAACCAGGGGCGAAAAAGTTAGTAATTGTATCGACGTTTGAAAAATTCATACTGGCGGCCAGGCTTCGGCTTGTTGGCTCTGCTCTTTCTGTTATCAGCGGCGCTTCTGCCCGGAGTCCAGGCGCAGACCACGCCCCAATCACCTGTTCCCCTTCCCGTTCCGTTCACTCCCATCGTCGACAACGCGCACGTGATCGATGCCGACACGCGCAGCAAACTCGAAGCGATCTTTCTCAACCTGAGAGAGCGCGCGCAGATCGAGTACTCCGTGCTCACGGTTGATACGACCGGCGATCAGGACATCTTCGATTTCGCGATGGCCGTTGCGCGCGGTTGGGGCATTGAACCAAAAGGCGGCGAGAAGACCAGTTTCTTCCTGGTAGTCGCGATTCAGGATCGCAAGTACTACACGCTCGTGAGCGATCATCTTGAAGGCGATCTGCCGGATGGCCTCGTGGGCCAGATCCAGCGTGAACGGCTGGTGCCCGCGTTCAAACAAAAAAATTACAGCAAGGGAATTTTCGACACCGTACAGGCTTACGTCGCAACGCTCGGCGAGAAGCGTGGGTTTAGTGTCGAAGGTGTCGATCAACGTTATGCATACCGCGGAGCGCAGGAACGCGATGTCGACTTCCAACCGACATCGCGATTTGGCCTTGGCACGATCTGCTGTGGCGCGCTCGTAATCATCTTCATCCTGATAGTTTTGTCGCGCGGCGGTGGCGGTCGCAGAGGTGGTGGATGGGGCGGCGGTGGCGGATGGTGGCAGGCGCTGTTGGTGGCAAACCTGCTGAGTAGTCTCAGTGGAAGCGGGCGTTCGCGCGGCGGCTGGGGTGGTGGATTCGGCGGCGGGTTCGGCGGCGGTGGTGGTGGTTTTGGCGGCGGAGGCTTTGGCGGTGGTTTTGGCGGCGCCGGCGGTGGTGGCGGAAGTTTCGGCGGCGGCGGCGCCGGTGGCAGTTGGTAGTGTTTTTGTTAGTATCCGGAGCACACAGGAAACGCGATGGTTAAGACAGTAGTTCAGCAAGCTCTCAACGGACTGGTTGAAGATCTGCGTGCGACGCACGGCGAGAACCTGGCGTCGGTCGTGCTCTACGGCTCGGCAGCGGCGGGTGACGACGTCGAGTTGCAGTCAGACTACAACCTGCTCATCGCGCTCAATCGCATCACGCCGGAAGATCTGCGACAGGCGCAGGCGCCGATGCGTGAATGGCAACGCCTGGGCCATCCGCTGCCGGTGTATTTCACCGTTGAAGAACTCTCGGATGCGGCCGACGTGTTTCCGATCGAGTTTCATCAGATGGCGAAAGCGCGCCTCGTGCTTTACGGTCACGATCCGTTTGAGTACGCGAAGCTTTCGGACGCGAACCTGCGTCACCAGGCAGAATACGAACTGCGTAGCAAGTTGATTCAGCTCCGTCGTCATTACATTCCGGCGTCGATCTCGATCGAGAGGTTGTCGGAATTGATGACGGAGAGTTTGTCGACGTTTGCGGCGCTGTTTCGCGCGGTGTTGGAGCTGCACGGACACGAAGCGCCGGTCGCGAAAGTTGACTGTGTGCGCGCGACTGCGAGGGTGCTGAACCTCGACGTGAAGCCGTTTGAAAGAATTTTTGAGTTTCGTGCCGGCGGAAGATTGCCGGGCTCGGAAAAAGAGGCGAACGAACTTTTCGCCGCTTACATATATCAGATCGAACACGTGGTGGAAGCTGTTGATGAATTGGATCGGAGGGGAAATTGAATATGAAGACCAGAAAGTTCTTGCTTCTGTTGGCAGTGGCCGTGATTGCGCTTAGTGCGAGTGGTTGCGGTTACAACACGCTCACGACCAAGCAACAGAACGTGAAAGGAAAGTGGGCCAATGTTGAGACTCAGTTGCAACGTCGCGCTGATCTCATAAACAACCTGGTTGAGTCGGCCAAGCTGGCCGGCATTCAGGAGCAGGAAGTTTTCGGCCGGATCGCGGATGCGCGCTCGCGGTTGCTGAATGCGACGCAACAAGCGCCGCAGGGTGAAGGCGGCGATAAGACGCCCGAACAGAAGCAAGCCGTAATTGATGCGGCGAACACTTTTGGAGGCACGATTGGACGGCTGCTGGTGTTGCAGGAGAACTATCCGCAGTTACAGTCAAACCAAAACTTCCTGAAGTTGCAGGATGAGGTAGCGGGCACGGAGAACCGCATCGCGACGGCGCGCAAGGATTACAACGACGCCACGCAGGACTACAACACGACGCGCGCGCGTTTTCCGACAGTGATTTCGGCGAAGTTGTTTGGGTTTAAAGAGGAACCGTACTTCAGGGCGGAAGAAGGAGCAGCACAGCCGCCGACAATCAACTCAAACTCGTTGCGTAATCCGACGAAATAGAAACTAAAATCCCCTCGAACTGCACATCGCGCAGTGATCACAAGGCTTGCCGCCAGGCTCCAGGCTGCAAGCCTTTTCACTTTGGAAAAAATCGACCAGCTCGGAAACCGTGGCTTCTTCAACGCCAAACTTATCCATACTCGGATGAGCCGCTAACCAGGGTGACTGAACACGCGGGACCGAAACTCTCGACTCGATTTGAATTAATCGGTTTTGCAATTCATTCAGCGTCGCACGCATAGCAGCCAACTCCGAGCCAATATCCGTGTTCACGGTTTGTTTCGCGTCGGGCGCGCTGGCACTAACGCGCCGCGCTATTCTCTCCGCAACAAGTCTCGCCTGGTCAGCACTCATAACAAGTCAATCCGATCTACAACACCGATGATAGCGGAATCGATCGCCGCGCCCGCCTCGCCCGTCGCCGCCGTCGACGCGCTCCAACCTTCCTGCACGATCAGCACCGTGTCGCCAACACCCGAATCGACAGAATCGAGCGCCAGCACCGAGTAACTCGTCTCTTCACCTTCCGGCGTGATCTGCTGGCACAACATCACGCGCGCGTTGTCGTAGCGGCGGTTCTTCTGTGTGGCCACAACATTTCCGATGACGCGAGCGAGAATCATTCTTAGCGTCTCACGTGTTCTTCAGAATCCACAATGCCCACGATCGTGCAGTCAGTCGGCGTGTCCTCGCGTTTAAAAGGAAAACTCGCTTCCTTGCCGCGGCACCAGAAAACCAATTCACCCAACCCGGCGCCAACAGAATCGATCGCGACCATCGGCTTTCCACTCGGCTCGAGGTTCCTGTCCAATGTTTGCACAACCAACAGCTTTCGACCGTGAAGCGAATCATTCTTAACCGTCGCGACAACCGTTCCAATGACACGAGCGAGTTGCATCAGCTTTGTACGTCGACGGTATCAATAACCCCGACAATGGCCGCATCTACGGGCACGTCTTTCATTCCCTGCGCCAGGCGCGCACTCGAACCCGCCACGACCAGCACGCGCTCGTGAAAACCGGCGCCGACCGTATCGACCGCCACGACGTAACCGGTCGTGTCGCTGCCGTCGACATTGAGCGGCCTGACGATCAGTAGTTTCTTTCCCAGTAACCGTTCGTCCTTTTGCGTGGACACAACGGTGCCGAGGATGCGAGCGATGATCATGCCTGGTTATCTCAGGCCGATTGGAAGAGTCTCGTCAACACTGCCATGCGGACGCGGAATCACGTGCACGCTGACCAACTCACCGACGCGTCGCGCTGCCGCGGCGCCCGCATCTGTCGCGGCCTTCACCGCCGCAACGTCGCCGCGCACGATCGCGGTGACAAAACCCGCGCCGATCTTTTCATATCCGACTAAAGTGACGTTCGCGGCCTTTACCATTGCATCCGCGGCTTCGATCATCGCCACCAGTCCTTTAGTTTCCACCATTCCGAGTGCTTCCTGCATTAAGCTGCTCCTCTTTTATTCGCTTTTGAAGTCTGTCTTTTTATCTATTCACCGCTTGGCTCAACAACTCCACTAACTCTTCACGTGTAAGCGTGATCTTACCGCTTCCGTTTTCCATGATCGGCTCGCGCAAATAACCACACGCCTGACCGCGAGCCGATTCGCCAAGATAACCAGCCTGTTCGCGCACATTGATCAGTTTCTCGATCGCATCCGGCGGCAGGTTCTTCGAACCGCCGAGCACGCGCGAAAGGATCGCGATCTTCGCCGTGTGTTCCAGAGTCTCCAGACGATCCCACGCCTGCCACAAGTCCGCGCCGTACGCGACCGCGCCGTGATTCGCCATCAACAGCGCGTTGTGATGTTGCACAAACGGCTGCATCTCTTTCGTTAGTTCATCCGTTGACGGCGTGCCATACGCCGCAAGCGGCACACAACCTAAAGTCAGGATCACTTCCGAAAGTATCGGCTGATCGATCGCGAGTCCAGCAACGGCGAACGCGGTCCCGTTCGGCGGATGCGCGTGACAGACGGCGTTGACGTCCGGACGTTCGCGATAAATGAGCAAGTGCATCGCCAGCTCGCTCGACGCGCGGCGGTTGTTCAGCGGCTTGCCGTCGAGATCGGTGATCGCCAGCAGATCTTCCGTCATGCGGCCTTTGCACGTCATCGTCGGCGTCGCGAGAATCCGCCCATCGTCCAGGCGCACACTCACGTTGCCGTCTGACGAAACGACATAACTTCGCTCGTACATCAGGTGGCAGACGGCGATCAGGTCGCGTCTGGCTGTTTGTTCATCCATACCGTTTCGTCGGTGTCGCGGCGCCGGCCACGTTTGTGCGTAACTTTGGAGGCAGTCGGCTGGGCCAGAAAATACGAGAGTGATTCCAGCGACGTCGTTAAATCGACTGTCTTGACTTTCACACCTTTGCGCGAGTTCAACGGCACCGGTGCGAAGTTGAGCACCGCTTTGATTCCCGCGGACATGATCTGGTTGAGAACTCTTTGCGCCGCCTTGGCCGGAACGGCGATCACCATCACGTCGATCGCTTCGTCGCGAATGATCTTTGCGAGGTGCTCGACATCGTGAACTAAACTGTGTCCTTCGCCGATGCGTTTGCCGATCTTTTGCCGGTCGTTATCAAAGAGCGCGACGACAGTGAAATTCGATTTTTCGAAGCCGTTGTAGTTCGCGAGCGCGGTTCCGAGGCGTCCGGCGCCGACAATGCCGACGCGATGCGGATGGTCTAAACCCAGAATCTCAGTGATGTGATCGCGCAGGTCTGCGACGTAATAACCGACGCCGCGCACGCCAAACTCGCCGAAGTAACCGAGATCCTTGCGAATCTGCGCGGAGTTCAGGTGAAACTGCTCCGCGAGCGCCTGCGATGAGATAGTCTTGATGCCGGCCGCGTGAAGCGTATTAAGGCAGCGAAGATAAACGCTCAACCGGCTGGTTGTCAGTTCTGATATTTTTTCAGACTTCATTCGCGGGAACCTGTCGCGGCCAGTATAATATCCGGCGCAAATGATTGCACATCTCAGCGGCAGACTGCTCACTAAAGAACCAAATACTGTAATCGTCGACGTGTCGGGTGTCGGCTATGAAGTAAACATTCCGTTGTCAACGTTTTATGAACTTGCGGACACGGGTTCAGATGTCGAACTCCGCATCTACACGCACGTCAAAGAAGATGCGTTACAGCTTTACGGTTTCAAAACGACGCGCGAGCGCGAGTTGTTTATAAACTTTATTTCCGTCAGCGGAATCGGCCCTAAGCTCGGCATCGCGCTGCTTTCCGGCATGAGCGCGGACGAATTGGTCGCCTCGATCAAGAACAACAACCTGGCGCGGCTGACTTTGATTCCGGGTGTTGGACGCAAGACTGCCGAGCGGCTGATCGTCGATTTGCGTGAGAAGATGACAGCGCTGGCCGCGTCGCAAGTCGCAACAGACGGCGGCACTGGAGTTGAAGCTCCTATTCCATCTACCGGGGACGATGTGCGCGCTCAGGCCCTGTCAGGCTTGTTGAATTTGGGCTACCAAAAATCCGCTGCCGAGAAGGCCATAGACAGCGCACTCAGCGAAGAAAGCGAACCCACAGTCGAGTCAGTGCTTCGGCGTGGGCTACGCAAGTTGGCACGTATTTAGCCGGGAATAGAAACCGATGGCCGAACCAATTTCAGCAAGGTTGAGAGACGGCGTGGCGACCGATGAGGATCGCCAGCTCGACCTGACTCTGCGCCCGACGCGAATCGAAGATTATGTCGGCCAGCGGCAGGTCAAAGAGAACCTGCGCGTCTACATGAAAGCCGCGCGCGCACGCCGTGAAGCGCTTGATCACGTTTTGCTTACCGGCCCACCGGGACTCGGAAAGACCACGCTCGCCAACATCGTCGCCAATGAAATGGGCGCCGAGCTCAAATCGACCGCTGGTCCAGCGATCGAAAAAGCCGGCGACATCGCCGCGTTGCTGACCAACTTGCAGGAAGGCGACGTGCTCTTCATCGACGAGATTCATCGCCTGTTGCCGGCGCTCGAAGAAAAGCTCTATCCGGCGATGGAAGACTACCAGTTGGATCTTTTGATCGGACAAGGACCGTCGGCGCGTTCGATCAAACTCGAGCTCCCGAAGTTCACTCTCATCGGCGCCACGACGCGCGCCGGTTTGATCACCGCGCCGCTGCGCGGACGCTTCGGCATCGTTTTCCATCTCGACTTCTACCCGCACGAAGATCTCGAAATCATCTGCAAACGCTCGGCCGAGATCCTCGGCGTCGAGATCGACAACGAAGGCGCACGCGAGATCGCGCGTCGTTCGCGCGGTACGCCACGCATCGTTAATAGACTGCTGCGGCGCGTGCGTGATTATGCCGAAGTCGATTACGACGGCCGCATCACGCAGGCGGTTGCGAGTGACGCGTTGAACCGGATGGAAGTCGATACTTATGGTCTCGACGAGATGGACCGAAAACTGTTGTTGACGATTATCGAGAAGTTCAACGGCGGCCCGGTCGGACTCGGAACTATTTCGGCGTCAATTCACGAAGAGAAGGATTCGATCGAGGAGATTATCGAACCGTACCTGATCCAGATTGGATTTTTGGACCGCACGCCGCGCGGCCGGCTCGCGACCCCCCTCGCGTATGAACATTTTGGCATCAAGGCGCATGGACTTGGTCGCCCCACCTTGTTTGACCCCCGCTGAAAGATTTTGTGAAGCGCTTTATCACTTCATTTACACGTCATTCGTTCGGCGTTAGAAATCGGTCGCCGTGGGGATCGATGCTCGGCCACTCGCTGCACCAGTTTCACGAAAACGATCTATTCACTTCCGGGGCGGCGATGAGTTACTTCGGACTGATGGCGTTGTTTCCGGCGTTGCTGTTGCTGCTCGCGTTGAGTAACAAACTCGCGGCGGGCACGGAGATGTTGGCCCATGCTGTTGATGTCTATCCGGGTTCGAGCCAGTTCCTACGCCAGACGATTGCAGCATTTTCCGACCTGGGATTTGGCGCGATCGTTACGTGCATCGTTCTCGTGTTGTGGGCCGGCTCGTGGGTGTTTGCCGTGATCGAGCGCGCGGTGAATCGTATCTGGGGTGCGACGTCGCGAACGTTC
>DASUPR010000210.1:0-42292 GCA_036281015.1 Pyrinomonadaceae bacterium | reverse complement strand
AGCGGGATGGGGGAGGTCAAGAAGATCAACCTTGGCAACCCACCATCGTTCTTCTACGCGCCCAACTGGTCACCCGACAGCAAAAAGATTGCTTTCGCGGACAAGCGGCTCAACCTGTGGTACGTGGACATCGACAAGGGTTCGCCAATTAAAGTTGACACCTCTAAGCGGGGCTTCGGGTTCAACGCCAGTTGGTCACCGGATAGCCGCTGGATTGCTTACACAAGACCGGTCGAGTCGTGGTACAGCGCAGTCTTTATCTATTCGGTCGAGGAAGCGAAGTCGCAGCAGGTAACTGACGGCCTGAGTGATGCGAGTTCTGCCGCCTTCGACAAGAATGGCAAGCACCTCTATTTCATGGCGAGCACAGACATTGGTCCAAAGCTCTCCGGCTTCGACATGTCGAGCTATCCGCATCAACCCACGCGCAGCACATACGTGATGGTGCTGAAGAAAACCGACCCTTCACCGCTCGCACCCGAAAGCGATGAAGAGAAATCAGCCGACGAAAAGAAAGGTGAAGCACCGAGCAACAAGCCCGCCGAAAGTGATCCGAACGCCGATCCGGCAACGGCCGCTGCGCAGCCGAGCCCGAAGCCCGATGATAAAAAAGCACCGCCGCGAGTGAACATTGATTTCGATCGCATCAGCCAGCGCATACTTGCGTTGCCTATACCGGCCCGCAACTTCGTCGGACTGGCCACAGCCAAAGCGAATACGATCTTTCTTTTTGAAGTCCTGCCGGCTTCACCCGGTGTGACAGGAACTACGGTTCACAAATTCGACATGGAAAAGCGCAAGCTCGAAAAAGTGCTTGACGGCGTCCGCAGCTTTGACCTTTCGGCCAATGGTGAAAAGATGCTCTTCCGTTTGGCCGCGCCCCCGACTTCCACAACCGGCGACAGCTGGTTCATTGCTTCCACCACACAGCCAATCAAGCCCGGCGAAGGAAAAATCAAAACCGAAGATATGGAGGTCTATGTCGACCCGAGAGCCGAGTGGCAACAGATGTATCGCGAGGCATGGCGCATTCAGCGTGACTTCTTCTATGACCCGAACTATCACGGCCTCGACTTGAAAGCTACGGCCCGAAAATACGAGCCCTACCTGGCGGCGCTTACGCACCGTGCTGACCTGAGTTATCTCTTTCAGGAAATGTTCGGCGAGCTGACGGTGGGCCATCTCTACGTGCAAGGAGGCGACGTGCCCGATCCGAAGCGCGTGCCCGGAGGATTGCTGGGCGCCGACTATGCGATTGAGAACGGGCGCTATCGATTCGCCAAAATATTCGACGGCGAAAACTGGAACCCACAACTGCGCGCTCCATTGACGCAACCGGGGGTAAACGTGCAACCAGGCGAGTACCTGCTCGCGGTGAATGGTCGCAATCTTACGGCGAATGAGAACGTCTACAGTTTCTTTCAGAATACGGCCAACAAGCAGATCGTGATCCGCGTCGGACCAAACCCGGACGGCGCCGGCTCGCGCGAAGTCACCGTCGTGCCGGTGGCGAATGAAAACGGCTTGCGTACGCTGGCCTGGATCGAAGGGAATCGTCGCAAAGTGGACCAGATGAGCGGCGGCAAGCTGGCCTACGTCTGGCTGCCCGACACTGCCGGAGGCGGCTACACCAATTTCAACCGCTACTACTTTGCACAGCTTCACAAGCAGGGGGCGGTAATTGACGAGCGCTTCAATGGTGGCGGCCACGCGGCAGACTACATCATCGATTACCTTAGAAAGCCGCTCAACAGCTACTGGGCAGTGCGCGACGGCGAAGATTTTCGCCAACCGTTCGGTACACTCCCCGGTCCCAAAGTGATGATCATTAACGAGTATGCCGGCAGTGGCGGCGATTACATGCCCTGGATGTTTCGCCGGCATAGCATCGGCCCGCTCATCGGAAAGCGGACATGGGGTGGGTTGGTAGGTATAGGTGGTTATCCCGTGCTTATAGACGGTGGCTCGGTGACTGCGCCGCACTTTGCCTTCTACAGCCCTGAAGGCGAGTGGGAGGTCGAGAACCGCGGTGTCTCGCCCGACATTGAGGTGGAAATGGACCCGAAGGCTTGGCGCCAGGGACGCGATCCGCAACTCGAAAAGGCTATTGAAGTGGCGATGGCAGCACTTCAGAAGAACCCACCTAAACCGACAAAGCGGCCGGCCTATCCGAACTATCACAACGGACGCAGCCGCGAGGAAACGAGTGGAGGGGGTCGTGGCAACCGCGCACCATAGTGCGTTTGACTTGAAGCAGGCGAGGACGAGACCGGAGCGTCCTCGCCTGCACTTGGACAGGTCCCGACATCATTGGGAACTCTGCGTTCAACTTTCAACGATACGTCGCTTAATATTTCTTTAAACCCAAAAATTTTACAAAAGGAGAAACGCGATGGACCGTCTGTTCTTGACGGCAGCTCTGTTGCTATTCTTCGCGCCGTCACTCGCTGCACAAAATCCGTTAAAGCCTGAGACATCAAACGAGTCGAAACTTATCTATGCTGACTTCCAGAACGAACAAAACGGCCGGCCGGTCAGTAAACGCGGCGGCCAGACTCGCTTGAATCGGTATTCACAGAATTCCGCCAATCCTCCGCAATTCCGTGGAATGGAAAACACAGACCCTCCCGCGCCGGCACTCGCGCGAGTCACTGACGAAGATCGAGCCGCAGCGTTCGATTATGAAATGCGAATACCAAACGAGTGGCAGGGAGTAAGTATGGAAGTATTTGGTCAGCCGGAGAAAGACGGGAAACTCGTTGCCGACGACGTTAGCGAATACAAATACATCACGTTCCGACTGTTCGCGAAGGGACCGCGAATGATCCGCGTCGAATTAGTTACTCGCGGCCATGGTGCAAATCTGGAGGGCGGCTATCCGATGGCTGACATCCGCGTGCAAGAGGGCTTCAATACCTACAAACTTAAACTCGATTCATTCAATCAGCCGGAGTGGGCCACTCGCTTGGATTTGAAGCGCGAGGTTTTGAAGAAACTGACTTCAGTGCAGATCGGTGTGACCTGCGAAAAGTGCAGAATCGAGAAAGGCACGGTCGTGGTTGACAACATCGCTTTCGAAAAATGACCGGTAACAATTTGATTCACGCGTGCGGTTGTGCTTTGGACGGCGATGACTTTCGCTTCTTTCAGCAGTGTGTTCCGCGGATCGATTTCGATCGTCGAGGGTTGGTCGCGGAGTTGGATGGTTTCGACTGTTATGTTGCCGGTTGGTTTCAACACGATGTCGCGTGAGCCGGAAGACGTTTTGATTGTCACGGGCACCGGATCGAGAAAGACGTTGCCGGGTTGAAGTTGCTTTAGGGTCAATCGTAGTTCCCGGTTGCGCGACCACCGCCACGACAGCTCGTATTGCGGATGGCCGCTGTCGTACACCCAGCGCTGGAAGAACTCGCGCAAACTCTGACGGGAAGATTTTTCTAAAGCGGCCCGTAGATCTTCAGTAGTCGCGGTCGCGTTGGTGTGCGCCTGGTAGTAACTGCGAATGCCACGAAAGAACGCATCGTCGCCGAGACGCGCGCGGAGCATGTGCAGCACCCATGCGCCCTTTTGGTAGTTGTTGCCATTTAAAAGCTTGAAGAGATCTTCGGTGTCGCGATCGTGGATCGGGATGCGGTTACTCTTTTCGTACGCGAGCGCCGATGCGGCCGCGTCTTTCATGTACTCCTGAAACGCTTCTTCGCTTTCATACCGCTGCAAAAACAGACCCGCAAAGTAAGTCGCAAATCCCTCACTCAACCACAAGTCGGCCCACGTCGATTCAGTCACCGAATCGCCAAACCACTGATGCGCGATCTCGTGCGCGATCAAGCTCACCGTGCCGACCGGAATGCCAAACGTCTTGCTGACCTTCGCCTGCGGTCTGGGCGCAAACAAGTTGCTCGTAAACACGATCGCACTCGAGTTCTCCATGCCGCCAAAGCGCGTCGCGCCGACGATCATCGCGAGCTTCTCGTACGGATACGGCCCGATTGTTTCGCTGAAATACGCTAACGACGGAATCGAAGGCGCGAAACCCTTGATCGCAAACGGTCCGTCGCTTTGCGGAACGTAATACGAAAGCGGCGTCAACGAACGCTCCTTCGGTTCGAAACGCGCAAACTGGCCCACGCCGATGATCATGCAGTACGGCGGGATCGGCACGCCCTCCGAGTAGGTCCAGGTGCGGGTGCCGTTTGCGGTTGTTTGCACGTGGTCCAGCTTTCCGTTCGCGACGACTTCATTACCGGCAGGCGCAGTGATGTTGAACGTTACGGTCGCTTTCGCTGACGGATGGTCCAACGTCGGAATCCAGTGATGAACGCGGTTCGGCCAGTTGTCGCCCACCGCCGACGGTTTGCCGTCTTTATCGTTTGTGAGTATCAAGCCGTCTTTCGGCTTGCCGTGATACTGGATGGAAACTTGTAACTGAGTTCCAGGCGAGGCGGGTCCTGGGAGATCGATTTTCAGTTTGCGCTCTTTGTGAGTGTAGGTAGCGGTGTTGGAATTTACTGTGACCGCGTCGATCGCGAGTTCGCCAAAGTCGAGATCGATAAGTGAAGTCGGTTTAAGAATCAAGACGTCGATGCGCGCGGTGGCGGAAGAGATCTCGGAAAGGCGATCGCTGAGCGTGATGTTGACGACGTAGTGTTTTGGTTGCCAAGTATCAATGAGTCGTTCGACCCGCACGGCGAACGACAAGGAGCAGGGATAAAAGACAAATAAAAAGAAAATCGAGATTTGTAATAAGCGATGTGAACGGTGCATTAGCGGATTCCCAACATCAATAGCGCTGAACGATCGGAAACAACTCTTTCACTATCGAGCCACTGACGATATTCAACCAACTCATCTTCATGAACCGGTCGATTGCCGAGGCGCGCCGCGGGCGTGCGTTCGAAGGCGCGATTCGTCAAAGCCATGTGCGCCCTGCGCACCGGCAAACGCGCCGGTCTGGCCAGCGCCGCTTCGGCTGATTCCACGTCGGGAAAGAAATCGTCGTAGGCCAGCAGGTGCCACACAGTTTCGGCGCCTTCGCCCTCCACAGCCAACACACGCAACAACCCGAACGCACTTTCGAGTTGAAAAATTAGATCATCACCAGCTTCAAATTCGGGCATAGATTATCGACGTTGCCAAACGAAAACAGTGCTCTTAGAATCAGGGCTCGCGCAATGAAACAGTTCGATGCAAACAAAGACTACTATGGCGTTTTGGGCGTCGACAAGCACGCCTCGCAGCGCGAGATCGATCGCGCGCACAAACGCCAGGCCGCGAAGCATCATCCGGACCGCGGCGGCAGCGAAGAACGAATGAAGTCGGTAAACGAGGCGTACGGTGTTTTGAAAGACGCTATATTGCGCCGCGAATACGATGAGTCACGAACAACACGGACCCCGTACGTTGACAACTTTGTTCCAGACACGACACCGTCCGTGCGCGACGTCGGCGTGATGGGCCAAAGCCTGAGCGCATTCCTGTGCCTGACGATCGGACTGTTTTTGCTGTTTGTGGTGCGCTTTCAGTATGTCGAGTTTTTGTGGCCGCTCGCGATCATTGCCGTGTTCGTGGTTCTGTTTGGCGTGGTGCTTGCCCGCGCTGCGATGGTGGCGGCGAACGACTCTTTGCCGGCCACTAATCCTCTGAAGCGGCACACGAAACTTCAGGAGTTCGCCTTCTGGACCGTGATCCTTACCAGCGGATACGGGGTTATTTATTTGCTGGTGTATGGATGAAGGGCGTTGAATGATCAAGGGTCTGGACCTGCTCTTTCTCGAAGTGAATAGTCTCGAAGAGTCGCTAGCGTTCTATGAAAACGTGCTCGGGTTCGAGGTTGAATCGATTAGTCTGGACTCGGAACCGCCGATGGCCCGGCTACGTGGCGGTGAACTGAAAATCACGTTGGCCCAACATTTGGAGACGATGCTGCGCCGCGGGCGCGGCGTTCACTTCTTCATCGGCGTGGAAGATGTCGATCGATTCTACGAGCAAGTGATTGAAAGAGGCGCTGACGTCCTGCCTCCGGTCGACGAAGGTTGGGGCGGGCGTTTCATAACCCTGGAAGATCCTGATAAGTATCGCTTTTTCTTTGTAACCTGGAGTGAATGATGGCAGGACAACACGTCGAGAATCTCTTTCGCCGCTTCAAAGGCGAGAAGATCAATCTTAAAACGATCTCCGGCGGCATTTATACCGGCCGCGTTGTCGAGATCACCAACGATTACGTTTGCCTGAATGAAACTGACGGCGTCGATAGCCAAACCGTCTTCATCTTTTTTATCGCGATCGAGTCGGTGGCGGCGAACGTGGACACTAACTAAGTTCTTGAAGTTTGAAGTATGCAGTACGTTGCTAACCCGCCCAACCCATGGTTAACGCATTCCGTCGAATGGATTGGCGAACCACCGGAAACGAAGCTTGAAGTCTTCGAAGAGACTGAAACTCGCCGCATCATCACGCACAACGACAGCCCGGACGTCGGTTTCGACTACACCGTCAATTGCTATCGCGGCTGCATTCACGGTTGCACTTACTGCTTCAGCCGTCCCACGCACGAGTATCTCGGCTACGGCGCCGGCACGGATTTCGACCGGAAGATCATCGCGAAAGTGAATGCGCCGAAACTGTTGCGCGAAGAGTTGATGAAGCCGTCGTGGAAAGGCGATGAGATCGTCTTTTCGTTTACTTCCGATCCGTACATTCCGTTGGAAGCAAACTACAAACTCACGCGGCAGTGTCTCGAAGTGTGCGCTGAGTTTCGACAACCGGTTGGCGTCATCACGAAGTCGGCAATGATCCGCCGCGACATCGACGTGTTGCAGGAGTTGTCGCGCAACGCGCATCTCGGTGTCTTCTTCACGATTCCGTTCACGGACGTGGAAGCCGCACGCGCGGTGGAGCCCTACGCGCCGTTGCCGGAAGCGCGCTTTCATGCGATGGAAGCACTCGCAGCCGCAGGCATCACGGTCGGCATCGGCATCGCGCCGGTCATTCCGGGACTCACGACCGACATTCCGGTTTTATTGAAACGCGCCAAAGAAGCAGGCGCGCAGTTTGCTTTCATCAACATGTTGCGGCTGCCGGGCAATGTGGCCCCTTATTTTCAAGAACGCTTGCGCGAGAAGTTGCCGACCAAAGCCGATCGAATTCTGAATCGAATACGCGAAGCACGCGGCGGAAAGCTGAATTCAAGCGTCTTTGGTGAACGAATGCGAGGCAAAGGCGAGTACTGGGCCGCTACCGAGCGTCTCTTCAAAATCCACTGCGCGCGGCTGGGCTTTAACAAGAAACGGACTCACGAAACTGCCGCGAACACCACGTTCCGCCGCCCGACCGCACAGGCCAGCCTGTTTTAATTGAATCAAAACTAGAGACATGTGCCCTCGCTTTCTCTATAATGGCGCCAACCCCTACAGCCAAAATCTGGAGGCAAATGCGATGCTGATCCGCGACGTGATACGCAACCGCGAGCCTTATTCGACAAAGGCTTCTGCCACCGTGCAGGAGGCCGCGGAATTTATGGCTGCACGAAACATTGGCGCGGTCTGTGTGATGGACGATGAAGGCAGACTGCTCGGCGTGTTTTCCGAGCGTGACGTTTTGAATCGCATCGTCGTCGCGCACCGTGACCCGCAAACGGTCAGAGTCGGAGACGTGACCAGCGAGTTGCGAGCCGTGATCCAGTGTGACGAAACTCCCCATCAGGCCCTCGAACGGATGGAGCTGTTTGGTACTCGTCACCTGCCGGTGGTCGACGGCGAACGCTGGGTCGGCATGCTTTCGATGCGTGATTTGCTGCGCGTCGAGGTCGGCGAACAGGGAGACGAGCTCAAGCTGCTTCACGAGTACATTCAGCACTAGGTACCAAGGGGTTTTCGTGTCATCAAACAATTGGCTCTTTCTTTTCGCCCTCACAGTCGTTTTCTGCCTGGCTTGCGACAGACCGCCTCAGGGACGCGGCGCAGGCGAAGTTGTAAGTTCCGCACAAGCAAACACCAGTTTCAAAGTTGAGAAGGTCGCCGGTGGCCTGGAAGTGCCGTGGTCCTTCGTTTGGACGCCAGACGGCCGGTTGATTTTCACGGAGCGGCCGGGAAGAGTGCGAGTTATCGAAAAGGGAACTCTGCGGCCGCAGCCGTTGTTTGTTGTGCCGGACGTTGAATCGACGGGCGAGAGTGGTTTGATGGGTCTCGCGTTGCATCCACAGTTCAACAGCAATCGTTTCATCTACATCGCGTATGCATACGCAGTCGACAAGGTACGCGTCGCCCGTTACCGAGAGACGCCCGAAGGTCTTGTCGATCGCACGGCCATCATCGAGAACATTCCCGCGGCGCAGTATCACGCCGGTTGCCGGATTCGCTTCGGTCCCGATGGGAAGCTCTACATCACGACCGGCGATGCAACCGATCGCCAGTTGGCCCAACGTCTCGATTCACTTGCCGGCAAAACGTTACGACTGAACGACGACGGCTCAGTACCGCAAGACAATCCATTCGTCGGACAACAGAACGCCCGGCCGGAAATCTGGTCCTACGGTCATCGCAATGCACAGGGAATGGATTGGCAACCGGGCACCAATCTGATGTTCCAGACGGAACATGGACCAAGCGGGTTCGACGGCCCGGGAGGCGGAGACGAAGTCAACATCGTCGAGCGCGGCAAGAACTACGGTTGGCCGCTGGTCCATCACCAGGAGACGCGAGCCGGAACCGAACCGCCGCTGCTCGAATACACACCGGCGTGCGCGCCTGCGAGCGGCGCGTTCTATCGCGGCGACGCGTTACCGCGTTTCAAGGGAAACTTTTTCTTTGGCTGTTTGCGTGGCGAGAGATTGATTCGAGTTGAGCTGGACGGACGACGCGTTGTTCGTCAGGAAGATTTAATTAAAGACTACGGCCGCATTCGTGAGGTAGAAGAAGGACCGGATGGGTATTTGTATTTTTCAACGTCGAATCGAGACGGACGTGGAAAGCCGGCCACAGATGACGATCGAATATTGAGGTTGGTACCCGCGGGATCTTAATTAAATTTTTTGCGCGAGAATCGCGGTCTTGCTCCAGCCGATCGCTTCCTTACGCGGGAAGCGATACTGATGAATGATGCGGAAGTGCTTTTCAGTCTGCTCCTTCACTTCCTTCGGCGGATGACTCTTGAAGCGGAATAGGATCTCGAGCAGGATGCCAACCGCGCTCGGATGGATCGGCAGGTGAAGTAGATGACCGCCGGGCGCGATCACGCGCGCGAGCTCTGTCAGCCCATCCTCAAGCTTCACGTATTCGAGCGCGCCTGAAGTGACCACCAGGTCGACTGACTCGTCGGCAAACGGCAGGCACAAGAGATTGCCTTGAGCAAAAGTGACGTCGCGTTTTCTTCCCGGACTGTAATAGAGCGCCTTGCGCGCTGCGGCAACTGACGTCGACGAAAGATCCAGCGCCGTGAGCGCTACCGGAAAGCGGATCGCACGCAATAAAGCGAGCGTCAACAACCCGGTGCCACAGCCGGCGTCGAGTATGTGCGCGCCCCGGGAAACGGGCAGCGGATGAGTCTCGAAGTACTGATCCAGCGCGCGGCCGTAACCGTTCAACTTGAAGGTCAGATCATAGAACCGGGCGATCCGGTCGTAGTAAGAGCCCGCGCGAGCCTTGGTTTTGGTTGCAGTTAAGGCATACTCCATGAGCTTCTCTTAAGCCTCACCTCAGTTACGGATTCGTCTGTCAGTTATTTCATCCCGGATTGGCTCGGGCCATAATAGCGTCCCGGCCATCATTACTCAACCGAAAATCCAAACACTGACAATACTTACAGTTATTGACCTCCGGCAACCTTTACCCGCAAGAACCGCTCCACAGCGCCGTTCTTTGGTTTGATGGGTAATTTTTCACGGAGGAACAGGTCTCATGAGGCGACTTCTTTGGACCCTGGCCGGAGCAACATTTCTACTGACTGCGCTACTTGGCGCCGGCACTGCCGTCCTGCTCCGGAGCACCCGGGCGGCCCCGCAGGGCTCACAATCCGAACGCGTAATCACCGGCAAACGCGTCCGGTATCCGAACTTTGAGCTGGACATAGTGGTCGATGGTCGGCCACTGACCGAATATCGCGAAAGTGGCCGCGTGTACGTGAATGCACTGCAAGGCGCGGAGTACGAACTGCGCCTGCGCAATCCGTTGCCGGATCGCGTGGCTGTCGCGCTTTCGGTTGATGGGCTCAACACGATCGACGCGGAACAGACGTCCGCGTGGAACGCCAGCAAGTGGGTCATCGAACCGTACCAAACGATCACGATCAGTGGCTGGCAGATGAGCTCTGAACGGGCGCGGCGTTTTTACTTCACGACCGAGCGCGATTCGTATGCGGCGAAGCTGGGAAGGAAAGCTAACATCGGCGTGATCACGGCGGTGTTTTTCCGTGAACGAAGGCGAGGGATACCGATCACGAGAGGACAGGTCGACACTTCCGGGCCGGTCCCGGCTGCGGAACCGGAATTACGTGCCGAGGCATCGCGCGATCGCGCCGCCGCGACAGGAAACAGCAAGGCTGCAACCGGAATCGGACGTTCCGTGAGACACGACGTTAGAAGTATCGATATGGATCTCGATTCCAACCCGGCCGCAGAGTTGACTGTTAGATATAAGTATTCCCGTGACGGGCGCTTCTGTCCGGAGCCGTAACCGGGAATCAAAAGCCGATTACCTGCGGATTAGGTCCGCGGTGTAGAGCTGGCGATAGACGCGGTAGTTCGACATCACTTTTTGGACGTAGCCTTTGGTTTCGTCGAACCCAATTTCTGCCGTGAAAACTCCGCGGTCTTTGTGCCCGGCGCGTTCGAGCCAGCGCGTGACGTTGTCTTCGCCGCCGTTGTACGACGCGGCCACAGGCTCGAGCATGTCAGGAAACATTTGCGTCAGGTGTTCGAGATACTCGGCGCCGAGCATTATCGAAGTTTCGGGTTGGTAGAGCTGATTCTCACGCAATGAATTCAGACCTGCGGCCGGCGCGTACTTCTGGGCCGTATCGAGCGTGAGTTGCAAAAGTCCGCGTGCACCCGCCGGAGATTTTGCGAACGGCTTGAAGACACTCTCCTGCCGCATCAGCGCGAGAATGAAACGTGGATCGAGTTTGCGCACTTTTGAGGCGCTGAGTATCGCCTGTCGATACGGCGCCGGATACGTGTTGGCGATGTTGGCAATTGCGGAGTTCACCCGAGCTTCACGCTCGCTCACGAGCTCCGACCGCTCTTTGCCCGCTAATGCTGCAAGCCTTTGGGTCGCCAGCCAACCGTAATACGAGTCGATCGAATCAGGGACGGCGAGATACGCCGAGAACGCTTCGTTTTTCCGATCCGCTTGTTCGAGACTGAAAGCTTTGAGATACGCGACTTCCGAACGCGAAGTCTGCACCGCTTTCGCAAACGTTCGTTGCGACAACTGGTCAGCCATCGTGACAGCCTTGGACCACTCGCCTTCGGAAACGTGTAGACGCAGCGCCCCAAACATCGCGTTCGTCTCCGTCGCGCTGCCGGCAAATCGTTGTCTCGTCTTTGTAACCCAGACCATCGCGTCAGCGGGACGATTCGCTTCGCGCAACGTGTCGATCATGTTCAGGTGCGCGGTGTCGATGCGTTCGCCGTTCGGGTGACGATTGATGTACTCCTCATAGCGCGCCGCGGACTCGGAAAACTTGCCCATGCGCAGCAGGGAAGCGGCGCTGTAGTTCAAAGCCTCGCGCGCTTCTTTCGTGCCCGGATACTTCTGGACCAGCTCGTTGAAGACCACGTAGCCGTCCTGATAGACCTTGCTCAGGAAGTACGAGCGGCCGATGCCGAGCAACGCTTCCGCCGCACGCGGGTCCTGCGGGTAGTTGTCGAGCAGCGCCTGCCAATGGGCGCGCGCTTCCGGAAACGCGCGGTTCCCGAGGTAAACACTCGCGCGGCGCATGTGTTCGGCCGGCGCAAGCTTCGGAACACTTCCGTCAGCAGAACGCCCGGCAGCGTCGCTTTGCCGCACGTTCGACAGCGTCGTATCACGAGCCGACTGCGACGAGCTTTGTACTGTTACCAGGAGAGAAAGACTAAAAACGGCGGCAATCTTCTTCAACACTTGCTTGATTTACTCCCCGGATGATTCACGCGGTTCTTCGATGATTTCAAACGTGGTTTGGATTTCTACTTTCGGTCTCAGCGTGTCGGCGACGCTGCAATACTTCGTTTCGGAAAGTTCGATCGCGTGCGCGACGGCGTTCGGGGAGATCGAGCGGCCGGTGAGAATGTGATGGACCTTCATCGACGTGTAACTGCGCGGGTACTCGTCGCGGCGTTCGCCGGTGATCTCGACGGTGTAACTCGTGACGTGCTGACGTTTCTTTTTGAGAATCGAAGCAACGTCTGTCGCGGTACACGAGCCGAGTGCGACGAGCAGCAGTTCGACCGGCGATGGCCCGGATGAGCGTTGCGAGTTTGTATCGAGCACGATCGCTCGTCCGCCGGGCGTGATGCCGACAAAGAGATCGTCTTCAACGAATTTCACTACCGCTTTCGTCGTCGTCATCCATCAAACTCCCGCGGAAGCATAACACAAGCAGAAACATCCGTAGCGTTTCGTGTTATCATTCGCGCGCGGCGACCCCTCAAGTTTGCCTCACAGAAAAAACAGATCAAGGTGACGTCTCGACGTCCTCCGTTGCCCAGCGGACGCCTTGGGTAAACAGTGGAGGGCCAAACATGGCTGATATCCTGGTCGTGGATGACGACGATGTGATCCGCGACACCCTCTGCGAATTGCTTGCCGTGGACCACAACTGCGAGCAGGCAAACACCGCAGAGGACGCACTGCGAAAGTTGGAAGCCCGATCTTTCGACGTTGTTCTGACAGACATTACAATGCCAGGACTTAGTGGCAGCGAATTACTCACGCGCGTGCTGGAGCGTTATCCCGGCACACCCGTAATCATGGTTTCCGGATTGACGGATCAGGAGCAGGCGCAAAGCCTGATCAGTCTCGGCGCGTTTGATTACCTGCTGAAACCGTTTCGTTTAGAAGTGGTGGAGGAAAGTGTGAAGCGCGCCGTCGAATACCGGCACAGAACAAGCGGCTGATCTAAGCCGCTACAGTTGAGACATTTTCTACCCGCGCGGCTGCGGCTTGACGGCAATTGATCTCGCGGACGAGCTCCGCGATCCGATCTGCCGTGAACGGCTTGGCGATTACCCAATCGACGCCCGCGGCGCGTTGCTCATTTGATCCGACGATCTCGCCCCAGCCGGTGATGATGGCGATGGGAATGGTCTGGTTGACCTGGCGAATCTCGCGCGCCAGTTCCCAGCCGCTCATTCCCGGCATACCGACGTCGGTAAACACGCCGTCAAACTCTCGTTCACGGAAGAGCGCAAGCGCTTCAGTTCCGTCCTGGGCCAACTCGACTTCGCAGTGTTCGCCTTCGAGAATCTCACTTAACAGTTCGCGCACGAAGTCTTCGTCGTCGACGACGAGCAATCTTGCGGGTGGAAGTGTGGCCGTTGACGTAGCCGCGATGAGGGGCGTCGGTTCGGGAGTTTCAACCGCCAGTTCGCGTTTGACGATCGGTGTCTCGGCGATCTTCGCGACTGGCAGCGAGATGCGAAACTCCGTGCCCTTGCCGTATTGCGACTCGACTTCGATGTTGCCACTGTGCCGCCGGATGATTCCGAAACTGACAGCCAGACCCAGCCCGAGACCCGCTGTGCCTTTTGTAGTGAAGAACGGATCGAAGATACGCGAACGCACTTCGGGATACATGCCGACGCCGGTGTCCGCGACTTTGATCACGACCTGTTCGCCGGCCGTGCGGCTGGATAACGTCAGCGTCCCGCCTTCCGGCATCGCGTCGACGGCGTTGAAGACCATGTTGACGAGCACTTCGCGCAACTCCGAATCGTCGCCCATCACCATCGCGTTCGAATCGATTTCCAGATCGAGACTGATGTGGATGTTTGAGGCTTCGGCGCAGTTTTTCCAGCGTGGCCGCGTGATCTCGCTCGCGTCCATCAGGATCTGGTCGATCGAGACGAGCTCGAAATTGTGATCGCGCCGCTGGCGCGCGAAGTCCTGAATTCGTTTTACGGTCTTCGCGCCGTCTTCGGCGGTTTTGATGATGATGTCGAGACCGCGGCGGAGTTTTTCCGGGTCGTCGGTCCGTTGGAGTAGTTGAGCGCGGCCGAGAATGCCGGCGAGTGTGTTGTTGAAATCGTGTGCGACACCGGAAGCAAGCTCGCCGAGTGCGGAGAGTTTTTCCATTTGAGAAAACTGTTCGCGGATGCGTTCCTGTTCGGTGATGTAGTGCGAGAGTTCCTTGACGTGCTTCTCGGCGAGGTCTGCCTGCGCGGCTGAGGTTTCGACGTGTTTGAGATAGGTGCGGTAGGTGAGAAAGACGATGGCGATGATGGGCAGGGTCACGACAAACGCGTACGCGCCGATGAAGTAGACCAGTGCGGTGATCACGCCGGCCGCGAACGCGCCGGCGAAGTAGGTAATCGAAGTCCAGAGATAGTGTTTGTTCCAGGTCTGCCAGATCGGCTGATTTGTTTTCAGTGCGGCGCCAATCGCGACGATGCCTGAATTGGCCGCGTAATGCGTCAGCGCCATCGTGCCGATGGCGGTCGCAAAACGCACGGTAAACGGATGCGCACGCAGTGCAACCACATGGCCAAACAGCGCTTCGATCACACTGCTGGTGATGAAGATCGACACTGCAGCGCTGGCCCAGTTGAACGCTATGATTTTCGATTTGCGCGTGAAGCGAAGCGACGACAGGAAAGCTTCGATAGCGCCCACGATGATTGCCGCCGGCGCGCCGTAAAGCAGGAGGATCAGAAATACAAACGTGTCAGAAACCGAGATCTGCGAACTGAAACGGGGAATCGGAATGGTGATGCGTGAGGTCAGCAGCAACGTCATCGCGACGAGCAGGCCGAAACGGGAGTCAATCGCCGCGAGGTCGAGTCGCGCGATGGAGTAGAGAAAAGCGAGGCAGCCGGTTCCAGTTACGACCCAGAGGAATGGCCCGAAGAATCTGTTTCTTGTGGTGCCAAGGTCTGACATTGCGATTTGTGATCAAGGTGAGGCTTCTGGGCTACCTTAATCAGGGCAGATCGGGGGAATAGAGTATTTAGTTTTGCGCCTGCTCCATTCTTGGGAGAAAGATGGTTTCGTAAGTGGCGCGAAAGTGAAAACCGCACTTGCGATAAAAACTTTGCGCAAGCTTGTTTGTTTCATTCACGAGGAGGCAGATCGATTTGGTCTCTTGGAGCAGGCGACGCATCAGGTCAGACATGAAGCGCAAACCGGTACCATCGGCGCGGCGCTCTTCGCGGATCCAGATGCCTTCGAGATAGTTGACTTCGCGGGTGCGCGAAATCACGTCTGCCTTGAAGATCAATTCGCCGTTTTCAACGACCACCCAGGTTCGGCCTTGTTCGATACGACGCAAGCAACGCTTGCGAAAACCTTCCGGATCAACCTGCAAGGGGTTGACTCCGCTTTCCACGAACGCGAGCTCCGCCTGAACGGGCATCACCAGTTCCAACTCGGCGGACGTCGCGCGTCTCAAACCCGCAACCGGTTTGCGCGCTTCGATGGGCCAGCTCAACTCATACAACCACTCGCGACAGGCAAGCCGTTGCCGGCGTCCGGCCGCCGCGTAGTGACCCCAAAAATCGGCGACGCGTTCTTTTTCCCCCATGATCATGTGGGTGTTCGCGCATTGCTGGGCCACCTGGGCCAACGCCGCCAACGCACGATCTGAAACTGTTTCCATCAACGTTGCGTGACCGACGAGTGCGACGCCTTCGAGCTTTCCGTTCATGTCGCGGCAGCCGTAGAACGTTCCGCGGTTGAGCGGGCTGACGATGCCGTTGTCGTGAATCATGCTCATCATCGTCACGGTGTGAATCGGCCTTTGGGCCAGGAACTCGAGCACCTCTCGTTCGTCGTCGTTCACGAGGCAATCGACGGAAATCGTGTCGACCTTCGGCGCCAGTTCGTGGCTGAACTCGTTGGCTCTGGGTGCTGTGCGTACGTGTAACATTCGTCTGCGTCTCCGACCGTAGTTCCGGGGGTTCCAGTTAAGGGCGTATAACTTAGTAGCCCAGGTAGTCTGTGTCGTCGTCGGGAACGATTGCCATTTCGGTGGTCTGATCGCCGTTGAGCATCGAGTTGAACGCTTGCAGGATTGCGTCGCCGATCAGCACGCCATCGCCTATCAAGACACCATCGCCGATCAGCACGCCGTCGCCAATCAGCACTCCGTCGCCGACCAAGACGCCGTCGCCGACCAAGACGCCGGTTGGAATGAAGACCACACCCTGTCCAAATCTAGTGCCGTTACTGACGTGCAGTGCGTCGCCCAACAGGACGCCGTCGGAAATCATGGTGATATCGCCGAGGAGCACGCCGAGCGCATCGCCAACCAGCACGCCATCGCCGACGAGGACGCCGAGGCTATCGCCAACCAAAACTCCGTCACCAACCAAAACGCCATCGCCAAGCAGCACTCCATTGCCGTAAATCTTTTGGTAGTTGGTGATGAGCGCCGTACCGGTCGCGTAGGTGTGACCGAGAATGATGCCCTGCGCCCACGTGAACGTCGTGGAGCCGCCGCTGATGCTGATGGTGGTTTGCGGGGTCGGGGGTGTGGTTGTCAGCAGTGAAGCGCCAAGCGCCGTCGAACTGTTGATGGTAGTGCGAACGAGTTTCGCGAGACGCACCGCGCCGTCGATGTTCAATTCGCCTGCACCCTGCTCCAACGTGTTGAAGTTCGGAAGCTGCTGCGCGGTGTACATCATGAGCGACTTGATCAGGTTCGGGGTCAGAGTCGGATTCGCCTCGAACATCAAAGCGGCCGTGCCCGCAACGAGCGGAGCCGCCATCGACGTACCGCTCAGTCTCATTTGCCGGCGAGTCGGATTATTGCTGACGCCCGCGTCGAGCGCCGGATTCTGTGAAACGAGGTAGTTGTTTGGCGACTGAGCAAATACGGTCTTGTTGCCAGGCGCCGAGATCTCGGGTTTGACGAGGTTGTCGTAATGCTTGACGCCGTTTGCGTCGGTCCAGAAGCTGCGCGACGGGCCACGTGAACTGTAGCTCGCGATTGAATCGTCAGCGCGCGTGTCTGTTCCCTTGGTGTCAACTGCTCCGACCGTGATCGCTGACGGCTCGGTGCCGGGCGCGTGAAGTTGACCGTAGATCTTCTGACCGGCGCTGTTCTTTCCATTATTGCCGGCTGCGGCAGTGACCACGATGCCGTGATCGACGAGCTTGCGGACGGCGATGCACAGTGGATCGAATTTGTAGGAAGTCACCGCGGGCATGCCGAGACTCAGGTTGGCGACGCGCACGTTGTAGTTCGCGCCAGATTGCATCAACCAGTTGAGCGCGGCCAGCACACCCGAAACCGAACCGACGCCTTTCGAATTTAGTACACGCAGGTTCAGCAGTTTTGCGCGCGGCGCGATACCGATGTATTCGCCACGCGAAATCATGCCGTTGCCGGCAGCCGCGGCAGCTACGTGAGTTCCATGACCGTATGGATCGTCAGTGCGGCCTTCGCCGGTGAAATCAAGATTGACGACGACGCGCGATTGACCTGTTTGGATGTCGAGAAATGAAGTATGGGCTCCGTAAATACCGGAGTCGAGAATTGCGATACCGATACCACTGCCGTCGAGCGTGCCATCGGCACTCATCGTGCGCACGTTATCGGCGCCTGAAGTATGGGCCACATGGCCACCAAGCGTTCTAATTTCACTATCGATCGAGACGGAGGCAACTTCGGGAAACTGAGACAGGGCATTAACAACGTTGAGGGGTAATTCGAGGGCAAAAGAGTCGAGATTGGTGAATTGCTTTCTGATTTTCACGCCGTTGGAAGCTAACAGGGCGTTCAGTGGACCACTCGGTTTTCCGTCGAGTTGCAGGATCACTTTAACCATGCTGCTGCCACTCTTCGTAACGAGCTTCTCACGCAGGTCCGAGGTAATCTTGTCGTGTTTCAGACCTTTAAGAGTCTTGTTTTTCTTGTCCTTGCCGGCGGCCATTGCAATGCCACTGGCGAGGGTTGGTCCCAAAGAGAGGTTCGCCAGCAGCGCCAGCGTCAGGAACCTTTTTGTCAGCTTCATCGATTTCACCGTTGTCATCTCCGTCAACCTGGGGTTTTCGTTCTGCGCCCACAAGAGTGGGGCGAAAACCCATGTGCAGGGCTCGTGCCAAAGCTGTTGAAACACTTACGTCGCTGTGCTGCAACAACTTACGGAGTTAGCGGCGAAATTCACCGAGGTTTGGAGGCTGACCGATCAAGGCACTTTGACTGTTTGGCTAAATCACTTTGATAGAATGCCCCGCCATGCTTCCGGAAGAGATTGAGGCCCATCGCGATCGCATGTGGCGGCGCGATCCTGAGTTTCGCGTGGAGGATGTTTACGCGGCGGAACGGTTTATTGAGGACGTGGGATTTTGCGAGGCGTTGACCGATTCCCGCCGGCCTGGACCATCGCTTTACGTCGCCGTATGCGGGCGTCGCGATGCGCACATGCCGCGAAATGTGCAGAAGGATCCGGAAAGCCGCCTTGCGTGGTCTATCAAAGACGACGTCATGCGCCGCGGCCGCTGCTTTTACGCCAAGTTAATCAAAGGCCGTTCGACATTTATCACGCCGCGTTTGTTGCCGTTCTTCAACGCGCTTTGGGGAGTGCCGCAACGGCGCGAGAAGCAGGTTCTTTCTCCGGATGCGCTGGCGATTTTGAAAATCATGCGGCGCGAGTGGGAAATGGCCACGCGCGATCTGCGCGAAGAGAGTGGTATCACTGACCGTCCCCGCTTCGATCGCGCAATGGTCCAGTTGCAAAGAGCGCTGAAGATCATTCCGAGCGATGTGCTTTACGAGCCGACGTTTACTTACATCTGGTCGATTCCCGAAGCTCGTTTTCCGGATCAGCTCAAGGAAAAGGTTGAAAGGGAAGTGGCCCTGCGCGAAATTGCGCGCGCTTATCTGGCGGGCGCGGGGATGACGCCTCGTGGTGAACTGGCTCGGGTAACCGGGTTGAGCTCACCGGAAGCGGGTTTGGGAAACTGGGCCCTGGTTGACGAAGGGTTTGCGGAGCGGCTTGGACCGGGTATTTATCGTCTGGCTAATTTTGAGCGGAACCTTGAGTCAGCTCCTTGTTAGTTAGCGAATCGCTGGTTTCGGTGAGCATCTGCCGCTCGAGTTCGGCAATTTCCAGCACCAGCGGCAACTGGTCCTGAGCACTTCCGAGACGTTGCATCATCAGATCCGTATCGCCCTGGCTGAGTTTCCGGCTCGCCGTAGCTTCGATCACTTGCAAACGCGTTTTTGCATTGCTCAGGTGCTCATTGGCCTGACCCAGTAGATGTTTCAAGCGATCGTGATCTTCGGAAAGGTCTCGTTGGAGCTTTTTTGACTCCGGCGTGCCCAGCGTGCGGGCTCGATTCAAGCGTCGTTCGACGCGCAACAGTTCGCGTTTTGAACGGGCGATGATGCGGGAGGCAGTCAGCCGGTTGGCGAGTGTTTCCATGTAGGCGTCCGCCAGTAACGGATTACCTTGCTCCATTTCCTTGAGCGCGGCTCGCTCGGCGGAGGTCAGCTCTGAACGAAACCAGACAACCTCATTGGCCGTGATTCCATCCGATGCTAACCGGTCGCGTAATTTTGAGAGCCATTTTCGGCGGTAAATGAGGAGAATGGCAGCAATCACCACACCGAGGGCGAATCCCAAGGTCAGGGAAAGGCCCGCCAGCAGTAGAAAAACCGCGGCCGAATCAGTAGCTGTCGCCGTTACGAACAGTACCAGGAAGAGAAGTGGAGCCGGGATCGAAGTGACCAGAACGGCGATCCATGGGGCAAACTTCAACACTCGCGCCGTCGTCGCGTCTTTGGTGGAGAGTTTCCCTTCGGGCTGACTCAGGGACATCTGCATCGTTCCGTGCTCCTTAGTTCGGGATCTTAGCTTGTATAATGAGCCGACTCAATGAGAGAGGATCTAATGAATACCGTCCGACGAACGTTCTCCTTCTTATGGACTCTGGCATTACTGGCTGGTTTTGCGTTTGCCGCACAGATGGTGGCTGCTCAGACACCCGCCATCAACGGAGCAAACTCCACGCGTAGCAACCCCGGAAGACCAGTTACGATTCCGCTGACGATTAAGATCAAAGATCGGCAACTGGAACCAGAGACTGAGCTGCAAAACATCGATCTGACCGTCAACGAAGACGGCGAGCCGCAGACGATCCTTTCGATTCGCGGCGTCGGCACCAATTCGCCGATCACGCTCGCAGTGCTGATTCAGGAAGACCTCGTACCGTCGGTCGGTAATGAGATCAAGTCGCTGCGTGAGTTCATAACCGGTTTGCCGAAGAACTCGCGCGTGATGATCGGGTACCTGCGAACCGGCAGTTTGCAGGTCAAACAGAAGTTCACCAGCGATCTCGATAAAGCGGCGAACGCTTTGCGCCCGCCGAGTGGTTTTGCGAATTCCGGTCCGTACAACCCGTATGTTGAAGTGATTGAAGCACTGAAGAAGTTTGACTCACAGCCGCTGGGACGCCGGGCTATTCTGTTGGTTTCGGACGGTTTGGATATTTCGCGTGGAGTTGATTCATCCGCGCCGACGCAGAGTATTGATTTGCAGCGTGCGGTGAATGAGTCGCAGCGGCGTGGCGTGGCGATTTACGGGTTCTACGCGCCGTCGGTTGTCGCCCAGGGGAATCCAGTACTGATCGCGAATGCGCAGAGCTCGCTGTTACGGTTGTCAAATGAAACCGGCGGGCACGCGTTCTTTCAGGGACTGGGAACGCCGGTGAGTTTTGAGCCGTTTCTTCGCGAGCTCGATGTGTCGCTGGAAAAGCAGGTCGCGCTGACGTTCTTATCGACGCACTTGAACAAAGGCTTTCACCGGATCGAAGTGAAATCGGTGACGCCGGGCGTGAGGGTTACGTTTCCTGCCGGTTATATAAGGTGAGTTATTGGACTGTAGCGGCGAGCAGCGATCCACGGTGATCGCTGGCGACGGCCCAACCATCGGCGAGTTTGCCAATCATGCCGTGGAAGTGAATCTCACTCCCACTCAACACGACGAGCACGTCGCCCGCGTGATACTTCGGATCCTCCAGCCGAAACCTGATCACGGTCGCCTGACCATTCTTCTGTTCCAACGTCTCAAACTCAAAATCATCCGCGTCCGCAACATAGGTCTGAGAGTTGTTCGCTACTCTTTGTTCGTCAGGCATTTGTGAATAATTCCTCGGTGATGTTTGGTTGGGGCGGCATGTCGGGCTCGAACCGACGACCTCCAGATCCACAATCTGGCGCTCTAACCTACTGAGCTAATGCCGCCATATTCTTGATGTGGTGCCCCCGGCAGGACTCGAACCTGCGGCCCTCTGCTTAGCTTCCAGCATCAGGCTTTCCCTGACCGCCCGTCAAAGCTGGGGTTGCTGGCTGGACTATATCTTGGACCTCTCAGTCCCGACCCGTATAGTCTCTGAGGATCCCTTATCGACGCCGCGTTTTACGATTTGCGACTAAAGGTTTCCTGCGGATTACCCAATCCTCACGGATTTTTACTTCGAAACGAGCGAAGTACCGGAGGCTCTCAGGGCGTCCCCGCATACAGGGTCGTCCACTTAATGGGTTCCAGACTTTCCCCATCAAGGCTCCAACAAGGCAGATGCTCTATCCGCTGAGCTACAGGGGCATCAATTCAATGGCTTCGCATGTTAACCCTCGCTGTTGATCTGGTCAACCGCGTGCCATTTCTGTGCCGTTGCCAAAAAAGGTTCAAAGAGCAAATGAAAAGAGATCGCCCGAACGGGGCGATCTCTTTCTTAAGAAGTCCAGGAAGAAAGCGCTTAGGCCGCGCGGGATTCTTGTGTCTCTGCGAACACGCGACGACCATTCAGCGCATCGTCGATGATCTCGCGCACTGCCGAGGTTTCCGGGTTAACGTCCATTCGGTCGCACGCTTTGAGATGTCTGATGATGCCCTCGGTCGCTATCTCGAGAGCCTCGCCGTTCAGCTTCGAAAATCGGCGTGCCTGGATATGATCGATTCTCATAAGCCGCTCATTTAGCGGCAGGTGTGTATCAAAAGTCACGATTGCCTCAACTCCTCCAATTAGAATCTGCGTTTCAAATGTATAAACTATAGATGCTACCGCTACCCTCTAGGATGCAGCCCTCCCCCCACACAAAGCTTTAGATTCTGGGGAGTTAACCCCAAAAACAAAAGGCTGCTTAAGACGCTTGCCGCAGGGGTGTTCAGCGAAACGCGAAATTATACTGGAGACACGTCGCTACGTCCAGAAATTTTTAAGGGACGCAGAAACGCTCGTTTTCTTGAGGTTTTGGGTTGATTGGGAGGTTTACGGACAAAGACGCCGCCCGAATTCCCGGAAAAGGTAAGGGGCGGCGCCGTTTGCTGAAAAATAATAGTGCCGGGACTTCACTTTTTTGGCAGCACGGTATCTTTCATGCCCTTGCCGACACGGAACTTCAACGTTGTTTTCGCAGGAATCTGGATGGTTTCGCCGGTCGCTGGGTTTCGACCTTCCCGGGCCTTGCGCTCTGATTTCACAAGTTTTCCGAAGCCGGGGAGAACAAATTCGCCGTTTGATTTAACTTCACGGGCCGCGAGTGAGCACAACTCTTCAAAAAACTCCTTCACTTGCGCTCGCTTCATTCCGGTAGATTCAGAGAAGTAGTTGACAACTTCCGATTGGGTCATGCGCTTCTTGCCTGCAGCGGCTTTGGTCGCCATAGTCTGGTGTGACACCTCCAACGAGAACTAGAATTGTAAAGCACGTCGGACATTGGTATATCACACTCAAGCGGCAAAGTCTTCAACAAAACCAGCATTTCCGCTAGGTTTTTTGGGGGTTCGACGCGTTTTTGGGTGCTCTTTTGGTCCGGTGAGGACAACTGCACCCGGTCCAGGCCAAAAGATGTTCAAACAATACTAATCCCAGGGCCGGCTCAAACTCTCACGGCTCTGAGTTTATTCGTTCCAGTACACCCGGTTGCTCGCCTTCAAACTGCTGGTAACGCTGTAAGTCCTTCTCGGTAAAGCTGACGGCGAGTTGCAAGTGCTGGCAGTGGATGCAGCCATAGGCGCGGACTTCGCGCGTGCCAATGCCGAGCATACTTTTCAAATCGGAATACTCCTTCGGCTTGAATCCACTTGAAATATCCATCAACGTCCCTTCGACAAGCGCGGTACTTCCGCACGCCACACACTTCATGCCTCACCTCCAAAGATCGATTTATCCCACTTGCCTGGTTCTCTCACCACGCTGCTTCCCGCCGCTACTGGAATCCTTTACTCGCCGCTTGGAAACTGCCAGGTAAAGTTCTCGTAGATTTCGCGAAAGAAGTTGCCGTCGACTTAGTCGTGGATGAGGAACATGTTTTATGTCATATCCCTTGAGGGCCCCGACTATCCAGCGTGAATGGATCTCGTGAACTCTGCGGCCGTCACGAATGGGGATACCGTAGCCTGACCCCAGCAGAAAAAAGTCTGTCGTCAAGGGGAACAGATTGTCGGCAATTGACATCTCTCGAGCTAATAACTCCTTATTGAACTTTTGGTACATCTGCTGGCACGAGATCAATACTGACGGACAGTTTCGAATGGGCCCAAGCCAACTGACGGGAATGTGTTCGCCGAGTCGAAACCACACAAACTGACTCTTGCACTTGCGAGCGTGAATCTGCTGACGCCGCGCATTAAAGAACTGATAGAACTTACTATCGTTGTCATAGACTGAAAAGTGGGCGGGAAACCAGTAATCGAAGCCATGCTTCCGATAGTCAAACGAATCACCTTTCTCCCAAAGCAACTCCATGAAATCATCCGGCCCGGCAGTTGATAGAATCAGTTTCTGACCGGGCATCAGTCCCAGATAATCCTTCATGTCTGCCGAACGAAATCTTCCTTTCAAGTTCATAGCCTTGTGGACAGGTATGGCCCAGGCGTCAATGTGTGGAAATTTCCGTGGAATATGCCGAGCGTCCTTCTGGCAATAGATTACCGGAATCAACGGAGTCGAGATGTCTACAGGCGCCGGACGATAACGTTTAAGCGGCGGCAGGATTAGCTTGGCCCATTCATCACGCAGTGGTGAACGACCACAAGACGCGGGCACGACCGCATGCAATCCGCCGCCGCATCGGTTGCAGCGGGAATAACAACGGCCCTGTAAACAACGTTCGCGGTAGCTATTGGTGCATCCGGAGCATGGGCCTTCATTTTCGACAAAGAGCGGGCATGACGGACAAAGCGTGCTGCCGGGACAGCGCGAGTACTTCTTCTTTGGATCTTGAAGAACTGGCAGTGATAGTCCCATGTTGCTGCTGTTCCTTGCCGACCTGACTCAGGTGTCCTAGAGACGCGAATAGAGGTTACCCGGTATCACTATGTCACTATCGGTAATAACGCCGCCTTCCTCCAGGCACAGGAAGGCAATAACTCGCGCAACATCTGATGGTCGGGTAGCGACTCTAGTGTCGGGGTCAGTAGTGGCGTCACGGATTGCTTCATCAAGGCTAATGTCTTCGATAATGCCTGGGAGGATATTATTTATAGTGATCTTGTTTTTTAACTCGGCAAAGGCGAGAGTGTGGGTCAAAGATTTTCTCGCCGCCTTGCCGACAGCGAAGGCATGTGGGTATTTGTCGAGAACGTGCCCATACTGGGCATTTATAAGAAGGTTAAGTGAAGTAGGATCAACGACAATATTGATGATGCGCCCCCACCTTTTTTCCCTCATTGCGGGCAAAGCCTCGCGCATACAGTAGAAGGCGCCATTTAGTTCCGCGGCAATCGTTCGTTCCCATCTCTCGGCTGAGATGTCGGCGAAGTCTTGTTCCAACCACACGCTGCCGGCGTTATTAACGAGGATGTCGACGCTTCCTAAATCCTTCCGTATTTGTTGAAAGAGACTGATGACTTCTTGTTCATCTCCGGTATTAGCGCGGATAAGCACGGAACGCGATCCCATTTCCTCGATCGCCGCCTGCACGCATTTGCCGTTGGACTCGACCTCTTCCTGTGCGCGGCCAGTGCCGTAGTTAAGTGCGACATCAGCTCCCAGGTTAGCGAGTGCGAGTGCCGTGCTGCGGCCTATTCCATCACCGACGCTACCGGTCACCAGTGCGACGCGACCTTGCAGTGTTCGTCCTTCTCGATGAAAACGATCGGCCATTTGAATTCTCAACGGAGTGCAAAAGGGTTCGGCAAGAGATTGAGATCCTTCTCATTAAGAGGAACCTGACGGTATCCCATTGCCACTGGCGCAGCCGTAATGCGCGGATTGTCCAGCCTCCAAAAATCGTGCTCATAAAGATGTGGTTGCATTTTTGAGATGAACACCCGCGTTAAGGAATAAGACGCATCACGCAGTTCCTCTGGAGTGAAGTCGGCGAAAAAGAGATCTGCTCCTTTACCATTCAAAGCAGTAAGGCAAGCGCGCAACTCACTCTCATAATCGTCGGCAGCGCGATCTGCAGACATTTGCTCGAGCTCCACAAACTCTTCCGATTCGTTCAGGAAGTCGGTCTTTTGAAAATAACTCTCGTCAAAAAACCGATTCTCGGAGTAAAGATCAACTCTCCGCACATTCAATTCATCGTCTTCGTCAAACTCGTAGTAGTTGAGCAATAAGCGTAGGGCTTCAATGTAAGACTTCACTAGTGCTCGTTCCGGATTGAGGTGGCAACCCAGTCCGAAGATCTTAGAGCCGTTAGGTTTAAGCTCCGGAACACGATGCTCAATAACGGTCAGGATAACGGGAATTCCCAGATCGGTTGTAAGGTCAACAAAATCAACTGAGAACCCGTCTTCGAAGAGCTGGCTCAATGAATCTCCAACGGGCAGAGAGGTTGACTGAGCTTGCAAGCGTCGACATGAAAGTCTGTTGAGCCAGGTAATCATGAACGCATCACGTTCTACAACTTCATAAATGCCTCTCAAGATCGTTTGGGCCAGTCGAGTGCCTGCAGCTAAACCTGTGGATAAGATCGGAACAAATCGTTCAGCCGCATGTTGCAACGAATATCCCGTCACTGCCAGGCTGGCAGGGATTAAGCGCGGAATCAACTCGTCTTTTGTAATTTGGTAGCAGGGAAGCCAGTGCAGTTTCAACGTATCGCGGTAACGAACATAAGGGTAGGAACACTGTTCGTACTCCCATGTGCGCGGCAATATGAACTCTCCCGGATGAACGGCAGAAGGTTGGAGATCGACGAATGAACCGCTGACAAGTGCAGCGGTGTCGACATGGAGGCTGAAGAGACGCTCGGTCGCTTCGTAGACGCTGATCAAAGTCGCTTCCAAAGGACCTTCTATCGAACAGCCTTGTCCCTCGAGGACGCTCTCAAATCCCGCTTTCGGTTGCAGCGCCGACAACTGTTCATCCGTAACCGAGCACGAATAAACGTACGCATAGCGGTGAGGAACCCGAATAATTCGTCGTAAGACAGAAGAAATCTTCGGATGAATATGAAAAGCGCCTGCTAAGTAAAAAGGAGGTCGATTGAAGAGGTCCGATAAAGACCTTACCTGATGATCTGGCATGCGCTGTTCTCGGGGGCCACGGGCTAATCGTCGCGGTTACGATCTGATGGAGATAGTACTGATTGGGCCGTCGCCTCCCTTGCCACCACCGCCTCCCTTGCCACCACCTCCGCCTTTGCCACCACCTCCGCCCTTGCCACCACCTCCGCCCTTGCCACCACCTCCGCCCTTGCCGCCGCCTCCGCCTTTGCCACCGCCCTTGCCGCCGCCTTTCGGGGAAATTGGGCCGCCACCACCACCGCCGCCGCCCCCTCCCATGGATAATGGCTCCACTCGCTCATAACAAATCAGCAAGTCCTCGTACTGAAAGGTCTCTTTTTCACGGTGGGTAGAGTCCATTTATTTCTCTCCTTAGTGAGTCGCGCGATTTGAATTCGTATGAGACCCCGTGAGTCAAAAGACGGCTTATTGAACATCGGATCACGAGATCACCGTCTATGCGGCCGGCTTGATGGAAAGCGAGGTGCGTATACTTATTACAAAACGAAGCGCGGAGTCAATAAGGCGGCGTTGTTTCGTGGAGGAGGCTAGTGGAGATTGGTGTCGCAGGAGACTCTAATCGGTCGGGGCGAGAGGGTTCGACGCAACACAACACGGACGAGTTTTAAGACCAGGCTATTTCATCACTCAAAAGGATTCAACGTTTTCACGCCTGTTTTTTGAAAGTCGCGAGTGTTACGTGTGGCAACGATCAGGTCATGTTGAAGAGCGGTTGCGGCAATCATTCCATCAAGCAGTGGTACGGTCTCTCCCTTTCGTTTCAACTCCACAACCAGAGCTGCCCATCGTTGGCTTATCATTGCATCCCATGGAATGCAATCTATCGTTTCAACCACCGTTGCGTACCATTGTTCGAGCCGATCACGCTTGCGTCCGCGCGGTAGCGCAAGAATGCCGATTCGCAGTTCGCCAATTATTATCGAGTCAACGATCAGATTGGATTCGTTTGCATTGAGCCACATGACAACCCTGCTGTCGGCCGCCTGTTTCGTCGGCTCACTAAGCACGTTTGCATCAACAAGGTAGATCATCCGAGCTTAGGCAGCTTAATGTCATCAGTGGTTTCGGTGCGCTCTAGTGGTTGGAACCAATCCTTCACGGGGCATGAAAGTAAGAGTTTTACAAGCCCTTTATTTCGCGGTTTTGTCGTTCGCTTGAGGAGGTATTCACCGCGATCGATCCGTTCGATCTCAAACTCCTGTCCGGATTTGATGTCATCCTCACGCCGAATCTCAGCCGGAAGGATGATCTGACCCTTTGTTGAAACGGTAGTTCTCATGACGGGTAAGATAACGTCTTACCCGGGTCAGGTCAATAAGCATCGCGCTTTGCGAGTCGAAAAAATTGTGTCCACAAATTGGTCACACGACGATGGGGTGAACCCTGCTGTTAGGTTTCAATTTACATTCTCCTCAGCACATCTAGTCGCAATGCTTCCCTGGGACACGCTCAATGGAAGAAATAATAACAGATTGTTGCAGACGCACATGGCCAACGAACGCCGCGGTGAGCTTTGTATCCTGCAAGTAGGTGAGATTTTTACTTTGCGCAATCGGGTGACATTTCAACTTGGGGTTTTACACAAGTCAATTCGGCGTTGACTTTTCTTAAAGACAAGAATATTGTCCCCGCGTTCAGACGACAGTCTGTACTCTCACGAGCCTCTGCTTACCTGCACACTCGCTTGAATTCTCCCACTCAAGGAGGAGCAAGAATGTCACAGAATATACCGACTCCCACAACGAATCTCGACGAAGAGACATCGCTCTACCTGGCCCGCATAAGACAGATCGACAAGATCGTTGAAGGACCTGTCAAGAGTTTGATCTCGATCGCGGAGCATGGAAGTATTCCGACCTGGTTCTCGCCGGAACTCGAAACAATAGAGGAAGACAGCCGTCTGACGCAGGCAGTCTGCTGCGCCACCTTACAAAAGGTGTGGCGTTTCCGACGCCGCTTTTCGTGGCTTAATAACGCATCGATCGGGCAACTCAAAGAGGTCCGTAGAGAGCTCGCGGGAAGGTATGTGCCAAAGCGTCTTGGGTTCGACCAATGCGCTCGACTCCTTGATAGTAAGACCTTTGGTGGTCTAAATCCTTTGACGGCCTCACAAGTTTTTCGCATTCTGCTGAACGCTGGTGAAAGGAACGCCCACAGCGGAATAGGTTTTCTGGCCTTCTTCTCCATCATCTGGCCGTTATGCCGCCGCTTCCCCAGTCAATTAACGGTTGGTGCCCGCATAGAACCCTGGGAGGTTACTGCTTATGTGACAGCGAAATGCCTGCTGCCTATTAGAGATTTGCAAAGAATTATCGAGGAGCGCACCCGGCTTTACGATGACGTCGCACGCAATCTCGCCAAGCTAGCCGAACTTCAAGCAAATCGCGATCGAAACAATCCAAAGCACCGTTGGTTATTCAATATTGAAGTTGACGATCTATGCGCGAATCTCTCACATCTATCTCAGCTATCCATCGATCAAAAGGCTTTTCAGAACTGTGCCAGAGCGATTCAAAAGTTACCAACAACTGACGATCCTAGGGCCACTTACGACAAGATCCTTGGATCTCTTGAGGTTGCGCTCAAACGAATTAGAGATACTTCCAAGCAAGTTCTCGAAGATGCAAGTGCCGTTGTAGAGCGCATTAAGACCAACATACTCGAACCACTCAGGACCAACGAAAGAAACACATTTCGCTCCGGAGACAGGGCCAAGCTGGACGATTCGCTCAACAAAAGGCCACTGATGTTACGGTTCGCGAAGGAACACACTGGCGACAGCGATTACTGGAAATACCTGGCCGACGCGGCGCACGAAAGTATTGGATATTGCGAGAATGCTCTAGGGGAGCTTAAGGCCGCCTGCAAAATTTGCCCGGATCTCCCTGTCAAGGGATTAGCTGGTCCCGCAAGACTTCAGCGGCGTATTAACAAAGCGCTGAGAGAACTCGCTTCCGCAAACAGAAAAGTTAAAGATGTCTTGAACAAGCCGGTTCTACCCGCTGCACTCTGGTGTCGAAACGTCGTAGATCGCGAGATTGCTCATGCTAGCGCGCAAAACTTTACTGAATTCGATCCGAGTGAGTTGGTTAGCGCCATTGCAGTCGCGGTCGGTTGGAACCTGATGTCCACGTCGCTTCAGGTTTCTGACGCGGTAACCAAAGCGATTGCCGGAGCGCGTAAGGATGGAAGCTGGCGGTCAGGCAAGCCTTTTTATTCTCCCGATCATGCATTTGGCATTTGGGCCGCTACCTCCGACATAGTCGGCACTCTAACTAGCGCGATAGAACAGTTTCCTGGAGTTAAGGACGCAGATAAAGAGTTCTTCAATTTCGTCGATTGGTTAGAGCGCACCCAAATAAAATTACAAGCTACTAATGCCCCTGAGTCTGATGCAAGTAAAGCTCTGTCGCGTGAGTATGTCGGTTGGGCCTCGGAGCGGCTGAGAGATCGCCGCACAATTCACTTCGGCACCACTGCTTATTCGATCAACGCATTACTACAAATCCGTGATCTGGTCGAGTATCGGCTCTGGGAACTCTGTAAGAAGCGCTTTTCTGTTGCCTCTATAGATAAACCACTACGAGAAATAGATCCGGTTGATCTGGGAGCCGAGCACAGCAGGCGTCTCCATCGCCGGCTGGAGCAGATGACTTATCGAGCAAAGAACGCGCATTCAGCTGCGGAGTATTCTCTCGTGCTGCATGGACCACCCGGCTCGTCCAAGACCAAGTTAGCCGAAGCGCTGTCTGCTGAAATGTGGAAGTTCGGTAGTCGGTGGGGACCACGAGAAAACCGGCTCATACGAATTACTCCGGCTGATTTTACTCGTATGGGCGAAGATCGTCTTGACTCAGAGGCCCGCGCAATCTTCGATCTTATAACCGGTGTTCGAGCAGTCACCATTTTCTTTGATGAGATCGATGACCTCTTACGTCAACGAAATCTCGACGGCGAGCGTCCCCGATTCATGGATTTGGTGGTCCCTGCAATGTTGAATCGATTAGCTGATCTGCGCGGCGCTTGCCCGCGGCAGGAACTCTGCTTTGTCCTGGCAACAAACTATGTGGAGAACATCGATTCTGCATTGATTAGAAAGGGCAGAATTGATGCGTCGATACCAGTGGTCTATCCGGACTTCATGAGTCGTATGGCAATTGCGATTGGCGAGTTGGATGAAAAATTAAAAAAGGCGCGTCTCAGTAACAAGGAAGCGCAGGAATGCCATCGGATGATTGCCCAACAAACTGCGAAGTGGCCGTACCTGGCAATCTTATCGTTATGCCGTTGGTTGTCGCCTCAGCTCAAAGCCCGCACCTCCAAATCCTCGTTTGAGAAGTTTCTGAAGACAGGTATTGGTGTGTACGGTTCTAGTTTTTCAAAAGCGGCTTATCACCAACGCTGGACCACCGTGAAGCGGTACAGTCAGGAGTTGCTAAACGAATACCTATATCACCTTATTTCTGAACCTGAGGATGCCAGAAGCTGCCGTGCAACCAATATTGATGCAGAAGTTCGGCGACGTATTGCTGAGCTTAATTCTGACAATATAAAAAAAACAGAAGAGGAAACAGCAAAGGAAATAAATGAAACGTTGGGTGCCATTTTGAAAAAGGAGGGCCGAATAGCCAAGTTCCGGAGGGTGGCTAGGAGACGATGAACCTGCGGCGAGATTTCTTAGTTCGGAGGCCCAACAAATGATGAGGAGGTTGTGATGAAAGTGTTTATAGGCTGGTCTGGTCCGAGAAGCAAAGAAGTTGCTGAAGCGTTAAAAGATTGGCTTCCGGACGTGATTCACTCGGTGGTCCCATTTATTTCAAGCGATATCGAGAAAGGAAAGGAGTCGGTCCACGTCCTTCGCTCGGAGCTTGAAAAGAGCAACTTCGGTATTCTTTGCTTAACAAAAGACAACTGTATCAAACCGTGGGTATTGTTCGAGGCAGGAGCTCTTTCCAAGGTTCTAGAAAACGCAGCCGTTTGTCCCTACCTGATAGACATGGAGCCCGAGGATCTGCCGCAACCGTTGTGGTTTTTCCAAGCTGCTAAGGCTGATGAAAAGGGGACGCAGGAATTGATAAGGTCATTGAACGCCGCAAGTGAAATCGTCCTGTCTGGCCAACAGATTCGTCGGAGTTTCGAGAAGTGGTGGCCTGACCTGGAGCCGAGACTCAAGAGCAAGGCCAAGCCGGTGGGCCCACCAGCCAGTGCTCAAGCATTCCATCTTATCAATGTCAAAACACTTACCGTTCTTCGAGCATTGGGCGTACCACACAAGAATGGCGAACTACTCGAGGTGGGTAATTATTCCGGTGAGGAACAGGAGATCTGGTACTGCCATCAAGTCGAGAAACGATACTACGCCATCGTGTCCTCGCATACGGGTCAGTGCATAGACGTGGAAGGCAACTCAACCGCGGAACAGGCGAAGATCCATCAGTGGGAGTTTCAAAACGGAGAAAATCAGAAATGGGCCTTGGCGCTCCAAAAAGACTGCTCTTACAAACTGCGCGCCAAACATAGCGGACGATACATGGCAGAAACCGAACGAGGCATTAGACAGATGTCTGAGGCTGATAGTCGGAGTCAAAAATGGTGGTTAACACCAGTCTTCACCTACTGACAGTTATGTGAGGAGACAACCATGCGCCAAATTTGGCCCACAAATGAAATACGGCCGCCAATGACGACAGCCGTAAACTATTGACTTTATTGGTCGGGGCGAGAGGATTCGAACCTCCGACCTCTCGGTCCCAAACCGAGCGCACTACCAGGCTGTGCTACGCCCCGAAATTGAGTTTTCAATAGAGTGAAAAGCTGAGGCATTCTAAGAGCCGCGTTGTGGATGGTCAAGCAGGGCGGGTTGATGGGGCAAGTGGGCGGCGGTGAGATAGGAGGAACTCGCGTGTTTTGAGAAGCGCACGGGCGCGGTGGCTGAGTTGGTTTTTGATGGTGTCCGCGAGTTCGGCGAACGATTGATTGAAGCCGTCGGGGATGAATAGGGGATCGTAGCCGAAGCCGCCCGATCCGCGTGGATCGAAGATGATGTTTCCGGTGCAGGTGCCTTCTGAAAGATTAAGGATGGTTTCGTTGGGTAGTGCGATTGCAACCGCGCAAACAAATCGTGCGCGGCGTTGCTCGGCGGGTACGTTAGCAAGTTCAGAGAGAAGTAAGGCTCGTCGATCCGCGTCGGAAGCACCCGCTCCGGCATAACGCGCCGAAAGGACTCCGGGTGCGCCACCGAGTGCTTCAACTTCCAACCCCGAATCATCAGCAAGCGCGCAAAGACCAGTTGCGCGTGCATAGAATTGCGCTTTGATGATTGCGTTGTTAGCGTACGTCGCGCCGGTCTCAGCCGGCACTTCGATACTTTCAAACTCCTGCAACGATCGAATCTCCCACGGAACGTCGCCGAGAATACCAGCAATCTCACGCACCTTTCCCGGGTTGCGCGTGCCGAGCAGCAGTGAAGGGCATTGGGATACGTTGTTCACTGGTTAGGCGCGAAATTAGGCTGACTGGGACTTAGCAGCGAGATGAACGTGCTGAACTGCCCAAACGCAGAACGTGTCTTGCGCTCGATGCCGGCGGAGCTCAAGCGCGTCTCGGTTTCCGCAAAAGTCGAACGGCCCAACGTATTCTGCAACCGCGAAATCTCATCCCCTGACAAACGCCTACCCTGAATAAGCAACAGCGTCGAGATGAAATTCGTCAGACGCGCTTCATCGTTCGCGTAAGTAACGATCGCCGCCGTGTTCTCACGCGCCGAGTCCTGCACGTTCTTCTTCTCTTCCGTGATCGCCGCCTGACTCTTGCGCAACTCAGCCAGGCACTGCCGCATGTTTTCAGTCTTACCCAGCAGCACATAACCATCCACAAACACTGCGGAGTATTCCTGCGCCGGATCCGGATCGGCTTGCAGCCCCTCAAGAACCTGCGGCGGTGTCGCTTTTCCTGTTATTTGCTGCAGCGAGTTGCGCAGAGCTGCTTCATCGCTGACGCGCGCCACCAACACCGATCCGTCAACACCCGTCGACGGCTTCATCGTCAACAACGGCGGACTCAACGCCGCGAGCGCTTCTTTCGGATTGTTGATGCCATAGACCGACAGACTCGACTGCAACACCGAACCAAACAACACCGCCGGCAACGCATCGAGCTTGAACGCCACCGCCGCATCAAGCGAGTTCCACGCCTTCGCCGGTTCGCGGCTGCGATAGATCGTCAACGACTCAAAATTTCCCGGCACGAGCTTCCAAAAGTTCTCATCACGCTGAGACGTTTGAAAGGCCGGCTGCAACCGCTCCACAACTCCCGGCTCGAGCGAAAACAGAAAACGATCTTCGATACCACCATTTAACGGCACCGACGTCCACGCAATGCCGCGCAGAATCTTCGCGGCACTGTACGTGAGTAGTTGTTGCAACTGCTGATCGCCCGGCGCCATGCCCATCAGCAGCGGAGCAGTCCACGAAAACAGCTTCGCCGAATTGGCCGCCGAGATGTAACCAAAGCCAAGTGACTCACCCGTCGCAACGCTCGAGCGCATCTGCTTAAACTCAGCATCCGTGCCAATGCTCGGACGCGTGCCGGCGCGCACCTCCAAACAACTCTTCAACGCGTTGTCGCTATTCGCCAGAATGACAGTGGTGCCGTTAATCGCGCCGACCAGCTTCCGATCGCTTCCCGGTATCGAACATTCAAAACGATCGCCATCGCCAGTTGGTCCAATACACGACGACGCGCCATACGCAAACTGCGCCAGACGTTTCACGCTGTCGATCATCACCGGTTTCGTACGCCACGGAGACGTATGCGTTTCCGCAATCAGCGCGATGTCCGGTCTGACCTTCAACGTGTCTTCCTGCTCCGAAGCGCTCAAGCCAACCACAACCAGCGCAACCTGAGTGCGCGCAAACAGCACGCTCTCGACGGGTGCCAGTCCGGCGCGAGCCGCGGTGATGAGCAGTCGATTGTCACCATCCGGCCCGTTGCCTGTGATCGGCGCCGCAGCCTTCCACGCGTTTGTGTGCTGAATGGTGCGCGCCACATCCGCCAGACTGTTGAATTCCACGTAGACGATTGCATCCGCAGGCGCGTAATCTGCGAGATCGGTTTTGACAGGAAGGTTGAACCATAGCCCGGCCGCCGCTATCAGGATTCCGAGCGGGACCAGAACCAGAGCGATACGAAGAAACTTCATTGGGCGAATCCTAGCTTCCCGATCAACGACTGGCAAGCTGGGGAATACTTGTGTTACTTTGACTCGACTCCGCTTATGACTTACCGCAAATTGTCTGCACAGGCCCTGGCCGAAGGGGACTACGACAGTTTTCTAACTGAACTCGAAAAGTCGCTAACCGACGGAACCACCGATCCCAATGACGTAGTTCGCGACACACTGTTCCAAATTTATTACGGAGCTACACGGGTCGATCCGACAGATCTCCCGTTCGCAGCACGCGCGACTTACCACACGTTCGACCCGCGCAACATCACCACCGAGCCCGAGTACTACACCGACATCGACTCGAAGCTCTATCTCGAGCGCAAGCCAATGATCTGGCTCTGGCAGATGTTTGATCGTTCGCCGCTCGGACAAAACGCGCTGCTCGGTCACCGTTTCCGCCAGATGCTCGCGCCACTAATCTTTCGCCGCGTCGGCAGTGACTTCAAGTGCTGGCACTTCGTCGAGTGGTCGTTTGGCTACAACCTCTCGATCGGCGACAACGTCGTAGTGCATCGTTATGTGCTGCTTGACGACCGCGGCGGAATCGAGATCGGTAACGACGTCTCGATCTCAGACTACGTTAATATCTATTCCCACAGTCACGACATCTACGACATTCACAAAGTCTCAACACCCGAGACGCGCATCGGCAACGGCGTCCGTCTGACCTACCACTCCACCGTTTTGGCCGGAATACAGGTCGGCGATAACGCAATGATCGGGACCAACGCCGTGGCCACACGCGACGTTGAACCAAACCACATCGTAGTCGGCATTCCCGCCAAAACGGCCAAAGTCAAAGACCAGTAAACCGCGCGCTAAAAGTTGGAACAACTACGCTTTTGTTCCAGAAACGAGCCTTTGCACGCGCCGCGGTTCAGCTCTTAGTCTCTTGTCTGCAACAAGTTAAACAGTGAAAAATAAGGATTGACACTGTTTGGCCCATTAAGGTACTCTCACTCAGGTCGACGGCCAGCGCTTGCCGTTGATTGGGTGCCTACCTGGTTTCAACAGCGGTCAGTCCCGCGATGAGCTTAAATTCCTGCCCTACCTGATCTCCGCAGCCGTTTGTGTTGACGCCCGCCCGATATGAGCAACCTTACCGACAAAGGGACCATTAACTTGATCCGAATGAACTCTACAGCCACGACGAAAGTCGTCAAACGACAACTGCCCCGCGCGCGAAAGGCCCGCGTTCGCCTTCGTCAGCAAAACAAACTTCGCGCTGCCGCGGTGAGGAATAACTAATCATGTTCAAAAAAGGCTCCGGCAAAAAGAACCTCGTCGGTCTCGACATCGGCTCCAGCTCCGTCAAGGCAGTAGAGCTCGGCAAGAAAGGATCAAGCTTGCAGCTCCTGAACCTCGGCTTCGAAAACCTTCAGACCGACACGATTGTTGACGGCCAGATCATGGAGCTCAACAACGTGTCCAACGTGATCTCGCAAATTTTCAGCGAACACCAGATTCGCACCACTCGCGTTTGTGCCGGCGTCAGTGGTCACTCCGTGATTGTAAAGAACATCGTGTTGCCGCAAATGAGCTCGGAAGAGTTGCAGGAGTCGTTTAGCTGGCACGCCGAAGAGCACATCCCTTTCGACATCGCCGACGTGAATCTCGATTACGAGTTGACGAGCCGCTCTGAAGACGCGTTGCACGTGCTCATGGCCGCTTGCAAGAGCGACAAGATCGCAAACGTGAAGCAGGCGATTCAACTTGCCGGCAAGCAGCCGGTGATCATCGACGTCGACGCCTTCGCGTTGCAGAACTGCTACGAGATCAACTATCGCCCGCGTCCCGGCGAGATCGTCGCGCTGCTGAATATCGGCGCGGCCACGATGAACATCAACATCCTGAACGGCACCCGATCGGTGTTCGCGCGCGACGCTTCAGTTGGCGGCAGCCAGTACACCAGTCTGCTGCAACGAGAGCTCGGTCTCAGTTTTGAACAGGCCGAGAGCGTGAAGCGTGGTATGCCGTTGCCAGAAGGCACCGAGCCCCGCCCGATCCAACCAATCATTGAAACGGTTTCCGAAGCGCTCGCGCTCGAAGTTAAGAAGACCGTCGACTTCTATCGCGCCACTGCTCAGGACGAAGCGGGTATACAGAAGATCCTGCTCGCCGGCGGTGGTTCCAAGCTTCCGGGTTTGGCTGATTTTCTGGGACAGAAGTTTGAAATCCCGGTTGAGGTTTTCGATCCCTTCCGGCAGATCGAAGTTGATTCGAGAAAGTTTGATCCGGACTACATGCGAGAAATCGTGCCCGAGATGGCAGTTGCCGTCGGTCTCGCGCTGAGAGGAGTGGAAGCATGATCAAGGTAAACCTGCTCGAGTCAGTTACGGATCGGCCACAGGGTGTCGCGGCGGTTGAAGACAAAGTCGCCAGCCCGCGTGTGCAGACAGCACTGCTCGCGCTGACTGTGTTTGGTTTGATGACCCTCGCGATGGGCTACGACTACGTCAGTGCAAACATGGCCTACACCGCGGCGCAGAAAGAACTCGAGAACCAGAACCGGATCAACCAGCAGATGCTCGCCGTGCAAAAAGAGCAGAAGGAACTCGAGAAGAAGACCGAAGAGATCAAAGCGCGTATCGATGCGATCAAGAAACTCCGTGAGTCGCAGCAGGGACCGAGCGCTGTGCTTCAGGAAATTAAAGCGCGCTTCGACGCCGTGCCTGGTCTTTATCTGACCGCCATCGAACAGAAGGACGGCGAAGTCACGATTAAAGGCGAGTCGCCGAACGAGTATTCCGTGACGAAGTTTGGACAGAGTTTGGAGTTCTCCGGCGGATTGTTCAGCAACCTGAATATCGAGACGCAAAGAGAAGTTGCCAAGCAGTCGACCGAGGCCGGGTCTTCTGCGGGAGCAGCGGCGGCGGCGCCAAACGATCCGAACGTCGTGAAGCCGGAAGTGGTCGTGTTCACAGTCAAGGCGAAGTTCGATACGCCAAAAGCACAGTCGCAACAGTCCGCTCCTGCCTCGGCGAATCAGGTCGCGATGAAGAAGTAAGTTTCAACTGCATCCGGAGACCTACTGAAACCAAAGGATCAATGAGATGAAATTAGGCAAGCTTCCAAGCCTTCCCTGGTACCTGCGACTCGTCGCCTTCCTGTTCATCGGCGGCCTGATGTACGGCGGATTTTATTACTTCGTCACCAGTGGCACGCGCGCCGAGACGAAAACCATGACCGCCGAGATCGAGCGGTTGCGGCCGTTGAATGCCCAGGCGCAAATCGTTTCGCAGAACCTGAACAACTTCAAAGCGGCTTACAAAGCGCGCGAGGAAGAGTTTGCGGAGCTGAAAGCACTGCTTCCGGAACAACGCGAGCTGACGATGGTCCTGCAGGGAATTCAGGATCGCGCGAAGAGCAACGGTTTGGTGCTTAGCCGTTTCAATCCGAAGGAAGACATTCAGCAGGACAACTACAGTGGCAAGAAGATCGAAGTCAGCGTCGTCAGCGGCTTTGCCGGTCTGCGCGCGTTCTTCGAACAGTTGGCCCACTATCAGCGCATCGTTTCGATCACCAATTTCGAACTGAAGCAGCTCGACAAGCAGTCGTTAACGAAAACCGTAGACGCGCGTTTCGATCTGACTGCTTACTACGTCTCATCCGAGCGCTTGCAGAATCAACCTAAGCCCGCCAAAGGCGCGTCCGGCGGCGCCGCCCCTGCTGCTGCTCCTCAGCCCGCAAAATAACTTCTGAAGAGAATCATCATGAGCCACGAAAAGAACACTGCGAGACTTAGGTTCACGGCTTCATTGCTTGGTGCAGCGATGTTGCTGACGAGCGGTATCGTCGTCACGACGATGGCCCAGGAACAGCCGGAAAAGCCGGCGGCGAAACGCGTATCTTCCGGCGGCCGCGATCCGTTCAGAAAATACGAACCACCGAAGCCGACGCTCAAGCGGGTTGCGAACCAGTCGCCGATTCCGACGATTCAGGATCGGATCAGTAATTACAAGGCGCAGAAAGCCGCCGCGATGAGTGCGCGCATGCCTGCCCCCAAGCCCACCACCGCATTGTTGCTCAGCGAGATTCAGGTGATCGGAATCTCCCGCTCGCCGCGTGGATACGCCGCGATCGTCGAAGCAACGCCTATCAAACTTACTTACGTGATCTATCCGGGCGAGCCTTTCTACGACGGCCAACTGGTCGCCATTGAAGACAGTCGCCTGGTGTTCCGTCGTGAGACCGTGTTCACCGATGGCCGTCGCGAAAGAAGTGTCGAGTACAAGTCACTGCGACAACCAACCCCGGTGAATTCAGTGCCTGTGCCCAGTGGCTCCGTTGCAACCGCGAAGCCGTAACTCTCTGGTTTGATGTGTAAACCGGACCCTTACCGCGCTGCCCTTCCGCAAAGAATCAGCGCTCCTTTGACAAACCAGAACTGGCCGAGTTCAGTGCGGCGCGCGCTTTAGTTGCCCCGGCAATCGAGCGTTAGTGCGCGGGCGGCGAGTTCTGAAATCCCCCTAAGGAGGGAATGATGTCTTATCAGCCTCGAGTCAGATCAGCCATCTGGACCGCGCTCGTCCTGCTTGTCAGCGTGCCGACAAGTGCTTTGGCTGCCCCTAATGTTCCTGTTGCTCGTACCGTCGAGCAGAACCCAACCCAGCAGCAGAGTGTCGCTGCGGCGCCGGCGCCAACTCCACCCGCAAGTCTCGCGCGCGGTCTGGACAAACAGTCGGACCAGGGACGGCAGTACGGACAACCGGGTTTCGTCGGCGAGCCGATCAACCTGAACGTTGTCAATGCCGATGTCCGCGACATCCTCAACTACATCACCGAGCAGTACGGAGTGAACTTCGTTATCGATGCTTCGGTTACCGCGGTGCCGGTAACGGTGAACGTGCAGGATGTGCCGTGGAACGTCGCGCTCGACGCCGTGCTCAAAGCGAACCGGTTGGGAATCGAGGTCAACGGCAACATTCTTCGCGTTGCCACGACGGACGTTCTGGCCAAAGAGGCAGAGACGCAGAAGGTGATCAACGACTCGCGGTTGGATGCTTCGCCGCTCGTGACCGAATTTATCAGGCTCAATTACGCGCGCGCTTCGGGCACGTTGGCCCAGGCAGCGGGTTCGACCGGCGCGTTCTCCGGTGGCGCGACGAATCTTAGTTTCAGTGGTGGCGCTGGTGGCGATGCGACTGGCGGCAGCGGCGATCAGGGTCTGCTTCCGATCATCTCGCGCAGACTTTCGCGTCGCGGCTCGATCGAAGTCGACGGCCGCAGCAACACGCTGATCATTACCGACGTTAAAGAAAACATCGATGCGATTCGGCAGTTGGTCGCGATCCTGGACCAGCCGGAGCCGCAGGTGGAAATCGAAACGCGCATCGTTATCGCGCAACGTAACTTCAGCCGCGACCTCGGCGCGCAGCTTTCGCTGGGCGTTGCGAATATGAATCGCGGTGGTTTGGGCAACATCTCAACTCTTTCCGCGACCCAAACCAATGCTAATGGTGGTGGTTCGGGATCAGGCGGTGGTTCGGGGTCAGGTTCCGGATCTGGCGCCGCAAGCGGTCTGCCTCCTGGTCCGAATCCGTTCAGCGCGTTCGGTGGCCTAGGTGGTACGAATCAACCGCTGCCATCACTCGCTGCTGCGGCGGCAAGCACCGTGATCGGTTTGACGACTGGATTGTTTGGTACGGCTCAGATCACGTCTTTGCTGTCACTGGCTGAATCACGCGGACAGGCGAAAACGGTTGCGACCCCGCGCGTGACCGCGCTCAACAACCGTCCCGCGCAGATCGAAAGTGGTTCGCAGATTCCAGTGCAAACAACGCAGGCCGCGAGTGGCACTGCTGTTGTGACCACGACGTTCGTTTCGGTTCCGTTGCGTCTCTCAATCACGCCGCAGATCACTGACGCCGGCACGGTTGTGTTACGCGTCACGATCGAAAACAACACCATCAACACCGGTATCGCCGTCGGCGGCGTGCCGGGTATCGACACGCAGCGCATGCAGTCGGAAGTGCTGGTTCCAGATGGCGGCACGACGGTCATGGGCGGTGTGCTCTCGGACAACGAAGGTGAAGTTCAGCAACGCACTCCCGGACTCGCCTCGATTCCGATTGTTGGCAACCTCTTCAAACGCAAGCTGACCACGCGTCAGAACAGTGAAATCCTTTTCTTCATCACGCCGCACATCTACCGGCCGGACTATCAGGGACGTCCAACGGCAGGTACCGTCGGCGATGGTAAGCAACGGACGATCACGATTCCTCAGCCGGTTCCACTTGGAAACCCGCCGAGCAACACGCCGACTCCGACTCAGTTGCAACAGCAACCGCAGCCTCAAACGACACCAACAACTCAGCCGCAATTGCTGAGTGCTCCCACCGCCAACAGTCCTGCCGGCTCGAATGCAGCACGCCCCGGCACGCTGAGCGGCCAACGTCCGTAATTGGAGGCCACAATGTTCAAGGAGATGCTTGAATCCATTATCGAACGCACCGAGGGCAGCCTCGGTGCGCTCATAATGGGAACAGACGGAATCGCTGTCGAAAAAGTCCTCGGGGAGGCCGGCGCGGAATTGAACCTCGACGTCGCGGCCGCGGAGTTTACGTCGCTCGTGCGCAGTGCGCAGAGAGCGGGTACTGACACCGGACTGGGCGCCTTGCGCGAGCTGGTTGTGTCACTCGAGGGCGCCGTGATGCTGATGCGACTGTTGAGTAAGGATTACTTTGTCGTGTTGGCGTTGAACTCTGAAGGGAATTTGGGCCGCGGCCGTTTCGAGTTGCGGAAAGCCGAGTTGAAGCTGGCGAAAGAGTTTGCTGTTTAGGAATAAGTTTTCCCGCTTTCGGTGCAGAGACGCAAAGGAACGTTTCGTTTTCTTTGCGTCTTTTCGCCTTTGCGGGAAGTCATTTTAGGGAGGTTTCGAACCATGAAACGTCGTGCTCTTTGGGGTGTTCTTCTCATCGCGCTTTTTTCGACGAGCGTTGAAGCAGCAACGCTGTTTGGACGTGTCATCGAAGTCAACGATGGTGACGTCATTACTGTCTTCAATCTGAATCGGCCGGTGCGCGTCAAACTCATGGGCGTAGATGCGCCGGAAGCCGATCAGGCTTTTGGCGACGTCGCGAAGAAACATCTTTCCGCGCTCGTTTACGACAAGTCGGTTTTGGTTGAGTACTGGGGGATTGCCGCGGACGGCAGTCTCGTCGGACGCGTTACGCTGGAAAAAACCGATATCGGTGCGCAGATGATTCGCGATGGCGCAGCGTGGTTCGATGCCGGTAATCAGGGGCGTTTGAGTGTTGATGATAGGGAGGTCTATCAGCAGTCCGAGCAGGCCGCGCGTAGTGAACGGCGCGGCTTGTGGCAAGCACAGGATCCGGTCGCACCGTGGGAGTTTGTCAAAGCGCAGGCACTTCGAAAGAATCCTGCGGCCAATTTGAACACGATTCTTTCGCCCGCGAGTGCCAAGCCAAATCGGCCGACTCCCGAACTGA
>DASUPR010000209.1:0-5440 GCA_036281015.1 Pyrinomonadaceae bacterium | reverse complement strand
ATCCGGCGTCGATCTCTGAAACGGTTTTCTATTCGAGCCGCGGTCACCAGGTAACGGTTCCGAGTAAATGGTTCGGTGAACGCATGGCGCTCGGGCTCAGTCGTGCCGTGATGGACGAGGTACTGCTGCGACGCGCGACGGAAGTAGGTGTCGAAGTTATTGAACGCGCGACAGTCGTTGGACCACGGACTACCATCGACTCTGTACACGGATTGAAGATCAAGATCGGAACTGAGGAACGTGAGTTCGAAGCGCCGCTCACCATCGACGCCACCGGCCGCGCACGCATCCTCGCCCGCAAGCTAAACAACGCTCACAAACCAAAACCAAAACTGATCGCTTTCAAAGCACACTTTCAAAACACACGCGTCGCGCCCGGCGCCTGCGAAATCTATTTCTACGAAGGCGGGTACGGCGGGCTGAGCAGCATCGAGTCCGGCGAGAGCAATCTGTGTTTCATCATCGGCGCCGAACAGGTGAAGCGCTGTAATTCGGATCCCGATCGCGTGATGCGCGAGATGGTGATGAAAAACCCGCGCGCGGCTTACACGCTCGGCCATGCGACTACGAGCTCTGAATGGCTTAGCGCTTCCTGGGAAAGCTTCGGCCGGCAACGCCCCTCGCCCGCGAAAGGACTGCTCGCGATTGGCGACGCGGCGGCGTTCATCGATCCCTTTACCGGCAGCGGCATGCTGATGGCCCTTGAGAGCGGCGAACTGGCTGCGGAAGTGATTCTACGTCACCGTGATCGTCTGGAAACAACAACACCCGCCGCCGATTACACAAACGCTTATAACGAGAGGTTTCACGCACGTTTACGGCTTTGCAGTCTGTTGCGCCGCGCGGCATTTCGTCCGCGTTTGACCGAATGGGGAGTGGCGATTTTCGGCGCCAGCGAGCGCTTTCGAAACCGCGTCGCGCGCGCCACCCGCTCGCCTGCCGCCAACCATCGTTCCGTTCGAACATCCGAGAATCAGTAACTTCTTGCCACGTCGAGTCTTTTTAGAGTAAAAAGGCTGAGCAGTAGTCTCTCTGTCATCTCCCGTCCCAGGGTAAAACGAACGTAATCTACAGAATCTTTTGAGCGCGATTTCCAGAGCCGCGAAACTAGTTAAGGAGAACATGACGATGTTTGTATCGTTGAAGTCCTGGCTTTCCGGATCGATTCAACTAATGTCTCTGCTAGCGATCTTGTTGATGTCAACAAGCGCAGCTTTGGGGCAGGCGCAATCCAATGCCGCTGACCTTCAAGGTACGGTGAAAGACGCGACAGGCGCGGTGGTTCCGAACGCGAACGTGACCGTTCGCAATCCGGCGACGAACGTCACCCGCAATACCACCACCAACGACGAAGGTTTCTATCGCATCATCAACCTCACGCCCGGTGAGTACGAGATGAATGTCGAAGCACCGAACTTCAAAAAAGCGGTGCTCACAAAAGTGGTCGTCACAGTGGGCCAGGCAGCCGATATCGACGTCGTGCTCGAACCCGGACAGATCACTGAAAGCGTAACGATCTCCGGCGCAACGTCGGACATCGTCGAGACTTCACGTACGGCTGTCGCTACGACGATCGACCAGCAAAGAATCAACAACCTTCCGATCAACGAACGAAACTATCTTTCGTTTGCATTGACGACTTCAACTGTCGGCCGCGACGCCGGTCGTCCGATCGGACCCGCGCCGACCACGGGTTTGAACTTCGGCGGACAACGCGGGCGTTCCAATCTCGTGCAGGTGGACGGTGCCGATAACACCGACAACTCCGTCAACGCTTCACGCTCGACCGTCAGTCAGGAAGCGGTGCAGGAGTTTCAGGTTGTTACCAATTCGTTCGCGGCGGAGTTTGGCCGGTCGGCAGGCGGCGTTGTGAACGTCGTGACCAAGTCAGGCACAAACGAGCTTCACGGAAACGTGTTCGGCTTTTTGCGTCACCGGAGTTTTCAGGCCCGCAACGCGTTTGCCCCAATCGAGGATCCGCCGTTCACGCGCACGCAGTACGGCTTCACGATCGGTGGTCCATTCGACAAAGATCGCACGTTCTTCTTCTTTGCTTTTGAACAGCGCCGGCGCAACGAATCCGGTTTCTTTACGAGCGACGTGGATCAGGACCTGACCGCTTCGGTCACGTTACCGCCGCTCGCGCCCGGCTTTCCGGCACAGACACTGAGAAACCTACGGCCCGCGCAGGCTGCGTACATCAACAATCTTCTCGCGCAGGGTGGTCAGATAGCGCAACTCGGCATCGCTTACGCGTATCTCGCGTCCGGCGGCGGCAGCACAGCGCTCACCGGCTTCAATCCGCTACTCGCGACTGGAACGCCGTTCACGCCGGGAACAGTTATCGGCAACCGGTTCTTCCTGACCGGCACGCCCATTCCGCTCGGCACAACCAACAGCCAGGGCCAACTGATCGCTTTCCGGCCGTTGAACAACCTTCAGCAAGTCTTTCCGATTACTGACCGAACAACGTTCAACTCGTTTCGTCTCGATCACTTGATCACTTCGAAACACCAGTTTGCGTTCCGGTTCGGCTACAACCCGAGCACGATCACCGGCATTCAGGTCGAGTCGCAAAACCAATCGCTCGGTCAGAACGATTTCTCGCGCACGGGTATTCAAACGCTGCGCGACTTCTCGGCCGTCACCACGCTGACGTCCACGCTTTCAAACAACATCGTCAACGAAGCGCGTTTCAACTTCGGCGAACGCCGCGCAACGTTCAAATCGCAGAATGGTGACGCAGTTGCTTTCAACATCTCGGGCACGGCTTTCATCGGTCGCGAGCTGTTCTCGCCGGTGCTTCGCACAGAGACGCGTTACCAGTTCACCGATAACGTGAACCTGGTCGCGGGTAACCACAACTTCAAATTCGGCGGCGACGTCGCTTTCGTTCGCATTCCCGAAGCGATCTTCGAATTGAACTTCGCCGGACTGTTCAACTTCGGTGGTTTGGGCGCGTGCACTCTGGTGCCGCAACTTTGTGCGTTGCCGGCAGCGTTGCAGCCGCCGCCCGACTTCACCGCCGTGCAGCAGTACGGTCTCGGTTTCCCGACAAACTTCATTCAGGGTTTCGGCAATCCGGTCAGCAGCATCAGTAACAAGCCGATCGCGTTCTTCGCGCAGGATTCGTGGAAAATTCGTCCGAACCTGACGCTCAATTACGGTGTTCGTTACGACTACGAAATTACCGAACAGATTCCCACGCTGCCGTTGCGCGATCCGCTCTCGGGCATCACGCTGACGGCTGAACAGGTGCTTGCCGCGCAAGACGCGATGGGCGTGCAACAGGGATTCCCGCGCGATAAGAACAACTGGGCGCCGCGCTTCGCCATCGCCTGGGATCCGGGTAACAACAACAAGACCGTTATCCGCGCAGCGTTCGGCATGTTCTACGATCACCCGCTGCTCGCGATCGCGTTCAACTCCGACATCGCCGACGCCGTGCAACAGCAACAAGGAATTTTGACGCCGGGCAGTCCCGCGCCAACCAGTTTGCTGAACGCCGCGCAGGTGTTTCAGGGAACCGTTTGTCCTCCGGGCGGTGGAAATCCGGTCTGCCCGCCGGGCGTCGTGACGCCGGGCGTTGCTGCCGGAGCGCAGTATCAATTCGGCCGCCAACGTTTCAACGATCAGACGTTCCCGGGCTTTGGACCAGTGCTTCCCTTCACGCTCCACGTGCAGAAGAACTTTGAATACGCGTATGCGAATCAGGGCAACTTCACGGTCGAGCGCGAACTGACGAACGACATGACGATCTCCGGCAGCTACATCTACGTCGGCGCGCGTCATCTGCCGCACCCGCTGGACATCAACGCTCCGCGGACGGAGCTTCAGATCCAGAACTTCGTCCGTTGGGCCGGCCGCAATCCGGTGAGCACGACGGAAGCAATCGCGTTCTCGATTCCGACCAGTGGCGCGGCGTGTCCCGGTGGCGTTCCGCTGCAGTGTTTCACGATGACGACGCCGACCGGCGCGCCGGCGTTTCCGACTGCGGGCACCACTTTCGCGATCATCATTCCGGGAATGATTGCGGCGCCTCTCAGCAACCTCGGCAACCGTATCGTCAATGCTGGTATCGCTAACTTCTTCCGGCCAAACGCACCGAACTACTTCCTGGCCCAGGCGCTCTCGGGTGGTCTCGTAACACCGGCAGTGTTGAATAGCGCACTCGCTGGAACGCTCCGCACGCCGGGAACGATTTCGCCGTTCGGTTCGATCAACGCGCAAACATCCGACGGCAACTCGAGCTACAACGCATTGAACGTGGATCTGAAGAAGCGCTTCTCGAATCACTTCCAGTTCCTCGCGTCGTACACGTGGTCCCACTCGATCGACGATTCATCCGACCTGCAAACGCTCTTGCTCCCGCAGGACAATCGCAACTTCGCGGCTGAGCGGGCGGATTCGCTGTTCGATCAGCGTCACCGGTTTGTGTTCAGCGGCGTGATCTCGTCGCCGAGTCGTTGGGCTTCGCAAGGCGGCTTCCATCGCGCGTTGTCAAACTTCACGATCGCGCCGATCTTCGAATGGTCGTCAGGCCGTCCGTTCAACATCCTGAGCAACCAGGACACGAACAACGACCAGTCGAACCAAACAGACCGGCCGAACGTGTTGGCGGATGGCACGCTGTGCGTCGCCGGATCGCAGGGCTGCGTCGGCATCATTACGAACGGACAGTTCACGAGCGGAAGTTTGGGACGCAATTTCGGTTTGACCCACGACTACATCTCGCTCGATCTGCGCGTCTCGAAACTGGTTCCGCTCGGCGAGCGCGTGCGGCTGGAACTGATTGCCGAGGGCTTCAACCTGTTCAATCGTTTCAACGAAGCGGCTGCGTCGCCATTCATCGACGACGTTCGGGCGTTCAATCAGCGCGCTGAGAACGGCCGTTATTACAGCCGTCCGACTGCGGCGTTTGACCCGCGTCAGTTCCAATTCGGCGTGAAAGTGAACTTCTAACTTTAACTTCCAACTGGGATCGCACGAGGAGCAGCCTCTGGAGAACATCCGGCGGCTGCTTCACCTTTTGACCACCAAAATCCAACGACTCATCACAACCCGGTTGCCATCGGCCACCCTGCGCCTCCATATTTGCAGCGACGGTGGAAATGCGTATCCGAAGCCTTGTGAAGAAATACTTGGAAAGCAGCCTGTGTGGTTGTGGGCTGCCGGACTTTCCTGGCGCTGCTCTTCACTCCGCAAACTTATCTGTCCAACCTGCGCGCCCCGACTCCGCTGACGTGGGGACAGGCGTTCGGCGCGACGCTGATGCTGTTTTATGTTTGGGGGGCGCTGACGCCGCTGGTGCTCTGGCTTGGCGGGCGTTTCGCGTTTGAGCGTCTGAGGCTCCTGCGCAATCGTCACCCGTAATGCACTTCTCATCACAATTCAGTTGTGGCAGCTATTAACCGAGGTAAACTCTGCACCATGAAAGTTG
>DASUPR010000208.1:0-3752 GCA_036281015.1 Pyrinomonadaceae bacterium | reverse complement strand
TTCTCGATCGCGTCATGCCGGACGTAGACGGTATTGAGATCTGCCGCAACTTACGCGAAGCCGAATCGCCCGTCCACGTCATACTTTTGACCTCACTGAACCGCCGCGAAGATCTGCTCGAAGGACTCGAAGCAGGCGCGGACGACTACCTCACGAAACCTCTCGACGCCCACGAACTGCGCGCGCGACTGCAAAGCGCCGGACGCATCCTAGAACTACAGGAAAGTCTCAGACAAAGAGTGCGCGAACTCGAAGAAGCGATCGCGGAACGAAAAATCGCTGAGGAGGCGTTGCGAAATTTGAGTCTGACGGACCAACTGACCGGTCTCTATAACTACCGCGGCTTTATCAACCTCGCGGAACATCACGCAAAGACCGCGCGCCGTTCCAAACATCCGTCGCTGCTGATCTATGCCGACATGGACGGCCTGAAAGAAATCAACGACACGTTGGGCCATCGCGCCGGCTCGACTGCCATTGCCGCAGTTGGTCAGATTCTCCGCAGCACGTTTCGCGATTGCGACATCATCGGCCGGCTCGGCGGCGACGAGTTTGCGATCCTCGTCCCAAACCTGCAGGAACCGGACACATCAAAGCTGGTCGATCGGTTGCGACGCAATGTGAGTGAATACAACGAGATGAGTGGTCACAAGTTCAAAGTCGAACTGAGTATCGGCGCGGTTGAGATCGATCACGAAAACGCCTGGAGTATCGAAGACCAGATGGCCCGGGCTGACGAAGTGATGTATCGAGAGAAGCGAAAAAAGAAGAACGGCAAGTAACAAGGATGATCAAAAATCAAAAGGCCCACTCGATGCGCGGGCCTTTAGTCGTTCTTCGGTTTTTTCCTGTCGTCCTTCTTAGGACGATCATCTTTGGGCGGGGGTGGCTTGTCCTTCCGGTTTTCAATCACCTTCACCGGCTCTTTGGGTGGGCGCTTGTCCTGACCCCGACGCTGATCAAACGCGCTCACCGGGACCGCGGCCAGCATCATTACCACCAAAATTTGTCGTACCAACCTCATCATTTTCGTCTTAGCCTCCTCATGCCTTATGCGCGCATGGGAGGGAGAAAGAGACGCGCTGGTCACAAGAAGCAGCAAGATAGATGCCAGAAACGCACCGGCTGCGTGAGTGCGTTTTTACGCGGAAAGTCTACCAGCAGACCCGAAATTTCGCACGGTTTCGAGTTTGTTTCGCACCGTATCGTGCAAGTGGTCAACGCTTCACGGTAACACTGAAAGTGCCCACATTTCCGCTGCCGTCGAAGGATCTCAACGATATGGTGTGCTCGCCGGGACCGAGTGCGCCGAAGTCCACGGAATAGGTTTCGTGGCCGCTGTCGGCGATGCCGTCGTCCGGGAACACCGGGACCCACGCAGCGCCGTCGATGCTCGCATCGGCTTTTTTCACCTTTCCGGTGGCATCGTCAACTGAAAAGACCACGCGCACCGAATCGCGCGTAATCTGCGGTTGGCCCACCAGTTTCACGACCGGCGGCGTGTTGTCGATGTCGATCGGCTCGCTCAGACGTTCTCCCGTCAACTTCTGACCCGGCGGATTGTCCGGCGCATCTGAGGCGATGACCTTGATCACGTAACGTCCATCCGCGAGTGTCGCGCCGTCGATCGTGTAGAAGTTTTCACGCAGTTTGTCTTTTAACAGGCGGAACGTCTGTTCGTTCAGCGCGCGGTAGAAGATCGAGTATTCGAGTGTGTCGGCGTTGCGATCTTCCGCTTGCCACTGAAACGATCGTGCGCCGCGTTGATAGAAACGGCGTGGCGGCACCGGTGCGACTGGTCCAAACACTGACGGATCCAATCCTGAAGATTCAACGTTCGGATCTGCTCCGACCTGAGCGATCTGCTGCAAACCAACGCCGATCGGCAACACGCTGATCGAGAGCACCTCCGGCGCGACGTTGCGCGGTAGATAAGCAACACTCACATCTTCGATCGACCCGGGGGTTAAAGAATTGCCGGAACGCACGGTCGCACGCCACTGAATGAACCGCGCACGCGGGCTGGAAATCTGGTTTCCTTCCGGATTGCGATACGGCGTGCTCCAGTCGCTCCACGCCGCATCAGGCCGCTCACCGTTTCCGGTGCGTGTTTGCACTTCGACCGCGCCCGTGCCGCGCCACCAGATCTTGCCCCACGACGCCGTCAGTTTCGCGTCGCGAACGGGTGATTCGTAACTGCCTTCACTCATGAGTTCGTTGCCGAAGCGGAAGAGTTTTCCCTGGTTGCTCGACGCGGCGTAGACCTGGTTGTTTCTCACAAACAGCGACGAGATCTGTCCTTCGGGCGATTGCAACAGCAGCGTGTCACGCCCGTCGTTCGTGACTGAATAGATGCGTCCTTTGTCAGCGGTGCCGATCAAGACGCTGCCGGGTTGAAGCGCCGGTGCGATTGCAAAAGCGGTGACTGTCGGCGAGCTCCAAACTACATCGGTTGCGCCATCGGGAAGAATACGAAACACAGCACTGCGCGCGTTTGAGACGTCGCTGCGGCTGCGCGTTGGTGTTGCCGACTGAATCGGTGAACCGGTTTCGTCGAGTGCCGTGATCGTCACCGAGGTTGTCGGCGTTCCGCCTTCTGACGGTTGCGGCGATACGGCGGGCGTTGAAGGCGCGCGCGATGTGGCCGCGGCATCACTCAACGCGAGCGCGTAGATCGAACCGTCGGCGGCAGGCGCGAGCGCGTGAATCTCGCGCAGTTGCGTATCGAAGAGCGCAAACATTTTTCCTTCGGGCGAGACGCGCAGCACGAGCCCGCCCGAGTCTGTTCCCGCGATCAGATCGCCTTGCGGCGTTACTGCCAGCGAGATGACATGCGTTTGGTTGGTGCTTACGAGCAGAGATGTTTCCGGCGTCGCGCCGGCACTGCGCACGCGATAGAGCTTGCCGTTGTCGCCGGTGCCGACCGCGAGTGAACCATCAGACATAACGGCGAGAGACCAGATGTACTTGTCGCCGGGATCGAAGTAGACGTCTGCTTTCCCGTCTGCGCCGATGCGATAGACCTTGCCATCGGGCGACGTTCCGGCATAGACGACGCCGTCGCGTCCGATCGCGAGTGCGGTCACGTCGAGTTCTGCTGCGTCGAACAACAGCGAACCGGCTCCGGCCGCAGTGATCTTGAAAGTCTTGCCGTCGTGCCCGGTGCCGAGATAGACGTTGCCCTGGTTATCGATGGCGCTGGACCAAACGTAGGTCTGCTGCGTGTTGAAGACTTCGTTGAGTTTCGGCGCGAGCATCACAACGCCCGTGTCGCTGATGGACACGCCGCGAGCATCGCCCTTGAGTAGTTCGGAGCGGCCACTGGTTTCCCAGAGGGCCGGCTGTCCGGCGCGTGCGCCGCCGAAAGCGAGTAGCACGAGCAGAAAGATGGCGATGGCGGGGATGCTTCTTCGTTGTTTGGTGATCATCGTTTGGTCAGTTTCCTATGTACTTGGCGTAGAGCGAGCGGGCGGTGGCGATTTGATCGGTACCGCGGACTATCGAGCGCGCATCTTGAAAGACCGTGAGTTCGAATGGTCCGGTTTTGAAGCGCAGCAGGTATTCGTTGAACTTAACGTCGCCGGCCGGACGAAGCTTTTCGGCTAGCGATTGGAAGTTGATGCTGGTTGGTTGTGATGGGGAGATCTGAATTGCATCGCGGCCACAGAGCACGGCGGCAGTTTCGCTTGAAGTTGGTTCAAGAGTTTCGTATTGGCCCAACCCGCAGGTGCGACAATCGAATTCGGGGCCAG
>DASUPR010000207.1:0-29904 GCA_036281015.1 Pyrinomonadaceae bacterium | reverse complement strand
CAGCAGGAATGTACTGTCGAAAAGACGCGGACCGGTTCGGTAGTTGAGATCGCTCTTGTACTTGTTCAGGTCGCCGTCGACGCTCAATCCCCGGTAACCAAACTCGATGCTGGAAATAACGGTGTAGTCGCCGGCGTTTTCGCCTGATTCCACAGGCGCGTCGGGCCCCGTCGATGCCGTCGACGCCGGCGTCGTCTTAGGCGCCGGCGATGGAGAGGGCTGTTGGGCCATGACCTGGCCCACAGCTGTGAAGAGAAGCAACAAGCAGATTACTTGCGCCGCGATTTTTTGTTTTGTGCTCATAGCAATCCTCACCCGCTACCGGAAGAAGACCGGGCTCGTTCGCGATCCGTGAATCTTGATATGACAGTTCGTGCAGTTCGCATACTGAGCGTTCTGGTTGTGTTGCGGGCCCGCAGGCTCCTCCGCACCCACACCATGAGCCGTGCTGTGGCACGTCAGACAGAGCTGCGCCACACGGCTGGTAATCAGCAAACGAGGATTCGACGAACCATGCGGAGTGTGACAGGCAACGCACCCTTCCGTTTTTACCGGGGCATGTTCGTAAACAAAGGGACCTTGTTTGTCGACGTGACACTTGATGCAGGCTGCGTCGGCGCCGGTGGCGAGCCTGGTTTGCTTCAGCTCAAACCCACCGTGTGGATTATGGCAGTCGCTGCACCTCATTGCCCCTTCAAGCACCTTGTGATGGAACGGTAAATTGAACTGGTGCTTGGTCTCCATGTGGCAGCTCAAGCAAAGCTGTGGTTCGCTGGTCCTGAGCAGCTTCAGGTCGGAGAAGCCGGGCTTTTGCGCGTTGCTCTTTGAAACGAACACGTTCGAAGCCGCCAGTTGCCGCCCCGTTGGTGGCGAGTGGGCCGAGTGGCAGTCAGTACAGCCGATGTCATTACGCCAGTGTTCTCCTCGGCGGAAGTTGTTGTGTTCCTCGCGGCCTGAGTGGCAAGTCAAACACGTCTCGGAAATCTCCTTCGACGATCTGTTCTTGAACGAGATCATCTTCTTGGGATCGCCTTCTTCGATGTGCGCTTTGCCGGGACCGTGGCACGATTCACAACCCGTCACCTTCTCGTTCCAACTCGCTAGCTTGGTGAGCTTCGCGTGGGAAGTGTGGGCGAAGTTTTTGAATTGGTCTTCGTGGCAGTCCTTACAGGCATCGCTGCCGACGTAGTCGTCCGATTTGGGGTTTGCAAGTTGGGATTGGTCCGTCGGCGCAGAGTAAGACGAGTTGTTCGAGTTTAGCCAAAAAACGGCCAACACTATCAGCGCGCAGATCAATCCCGTCTTGGTCAGTTTGTACAGCAAGCGGGATTCTCCTTAAATTACTTTAAGTTTCAACTGACCCTGAGTTCGAAAATGCAAGGAGCATTATAGGTTTTCATCGGTCGTCAGTGATGTGACGCCCGTCACCGAGTGCCATCTTCTCAAGAGCGATCCGATTGCAAATCAGAATACTGTCTGCCGTCACGCGGATTATACTCCCTTTGCTGAGAGTTGCCAGCAATCTTGTTACGGTCTCCCTAGACGAGCCGATTAGTTGAGCCAGCTCTTCATGTGTAAGGGCCCTATCGACTCGTGCGATTGCGGCCCCGTCAGATCCGTTTGCTTTACACCAATCGAGCAGCAGTGTGGCTAAACGCCCATTTACGGTTTGGGGCAGGAGTAATGACTTCGCACGATGTGTTAGCGCAGCCAGCTCTCGGCTCAAGGCGGCCAGGACCATCTGAGCCCCGGCCTCGCTTTGCTGCATGAACTCCATCAATTCGGCGCGGGAGATAAAATCTGTGCGACACGGCTCGAGCGTTCTCACGGTCGCGTCGTAAGGGAGATTTCGTAGCACTGGATTCAGTCCCAGAATATCGCCTGCCTCAGCGATGCGCAGCATCACGACGCGTCCTTCACTGGAAGATATCGACACTGTCGCCCGCCCGCTGCGGAGCATGTAGATACCCCGGCTCTGTTCTCCTTCGGCAAAGAGGACTGTTCCGCGGCGATGAAGTGAATTCAGGTTATTGATCTTCGCTGCGTGAATCTCGCGCAACACCCCGTGTAAATCTGTTTGCTTCCGGTCTGTTGTTACCGGTTCTGGTTCAAACTCTTTCTGTTGCGCGCTCGGCATGATCACACTCCTCAGGCTCTTATGCACCGTGTGTAAATGCCCGGTCCGGGATCTCTGTTTGCTCTTTGAGATGTTGCTCAAAGAGCCTGGCGGAAGCTTCGAGAAAATCGTAAGACGTAACGATTCCGACTAGCTGATCGCCTTCAACTACAGGAAGACAACCGATGCGGTGCTTACGCATGAGTTCCATCGCTTCCAGCGATGATGTCGAAGGAGAAACGGTGACCGGGTCTTTCACCATGACCTCCTGTACGATAATTGGTTTGAGTTCTCGATTGGCGCCGCTGGTCAGCAGGCGAAGCAGTCCGCGGTGAGTCACCAAACCCACCAGGCGGCCTTCCCGATCTTCAACCGGCACGTGTCGGACGTGGCGCCAGTCCATCACGCTCGCCGCAAAATCGATCAGGTCGTCGGGGCTGACGGTGAATAGGTCGGTCGACATGAATTGACCAATCGTGCGATAGCCGTACTCCCAGGCGTCATAGTCGATGCCGTCGAGAATGGGCCAACGATGGACCGGTTGGCCTTGTTTCTGGTTGGCCAGCATTGCGGTGGCCAGTCTTCTTTGGCTGCTGTCCTTCGCCGCGGCGGAGTCTCCGAACGAGGCGAGGGAAGCCATAATCCAGCGCGCGCCGGTTTGCCGGCTTTGCGCGCGCTCTTCAATGATTCCCAGATACTTATCAATCTCGCCCTTCAATACACCTGAACTGGCCAAGCCCTCCTGCGCGAGTGGAAGTAACTCGTCGAGAATCAGCGAAGCTGCGCTATGGTTATGCCCGTCAATCCACTGGAAATGCGCATCCAGCCCGTGTCGGGCGGCGCGGAAAAAGTTCAACTTCGCGTCGTCGAACGACATGCGGTTCGCAATCACGCCGTAGGCTTGTGGCAAGACCAGCATCAGGCCGGCAAAGAACGCCGCGTTGGCAATCTCGTCGACGATCGTTGGACCAGACGGCAGGGCGCGATTCTCGATTCGTAGATGCGGAACACCGCCAGTCACTCCGTAACATGCTCGATTCCAACGCCACACAGTGCCGTTGTGCATGCACAACGCCGACAGCAAAGGCGTCTCACCACGCGCCAGGACCGCAAACGGATTCTCGTCCGGTTGCGTGATCATGATCGTGCGAAAACGAGTGATCTGATCGTGGAAGAGCTCGACGACGGACTCTCGCAGCCAGCGATCGCCGAAGCTCACGCGCGTCGGCTGGTTGCGGGCGAGTTGCGTGCGCGAGCGTTCGTCGGTTGAGTGTTGGAAAAGTGCGACGCGTGTTTCCTGCCACAACCGTTGTCCGAACAACAGCGGCGAATTAACGGCGGCGGCCAGCACCGGCGCGGTAATCGCCTGCGCAACGTTGTAGTGATTCGCAAACTCCCTTGGGCTGCTTTGAAAGTGAACCTGGAAACTCGTGTTGCACGACTCCATCATGATGTTGTCGTGAGTTAACTGGAGCTCGTCCAAGCCCTTGATGTGAATGGAAAGCGGGCCGCCACGCAGGCCGATCACGCCGCTATTCAGTTGATGGTAACGCGCGACTGGGGTGAGATTATCAAGGGTTAAATCGGACCGTTGGAGCGTCGGCAGAATTCCGGAGAGAAGCACATCCGCGCCCTGCGTTGCGGCGCTTTTGCGCGCCAACTCGATGAGCGTGGTGAGTTCCTGCTCCATGTGGGTGAAGCAGTTGTTCTCGATTTCGAGCGGCGTGAGGTTCGCTTCCAGGTTGAATCGGGCGATCTCCGTTGTCAGCCGTGCGTCGTTGGCGCGTTTGAGGACTTCCAGCGAAACAGGCGCCGGTCTGAAGTAACGATCGATTAGAAACATCTCCTGCTCCGCGCCGATTCGCGCGACACCGCTCTCGACGCGGCCGTCTTCGAGCATGAATGCGAGTGCGCGCAGGTCCTCAAGCAACGCTTTCATGAAGACCTGCGCTTTTGTCTCATCAACCTGTTCTTCGATGTTATGTTGTCCCACGCGACCCCCGTGCTCTACGAAGCCAAGACGCGGCGCCATTGCGCGACGGTATTCTCCGCAGTCACCAGCATCCGCGGTTTTAGCGGACGCGCTACGAGTACGGGACACTGCGCCTGGCGCAGCACCCGATCGACATTCGATCCAAACAGCGCGCGCATGCCGAAGCCCGCGCCGTGCGCTCCTACACTGATCAAGTCGATCTCATTCTGTTCTGCATAATCCAGAATCTCACGGTAAGCATGTCCTTCACTCACCGCGGTAGTGACGTTGCACCAAAGATTAACCTCGGGCGGGACCGCTTTCTGCAACCGGCGCGCGGCGGTGTGATAGGCAGACTCACCACCCATCACCGGGTACCACGCGATCTCCGGCTCGTTCACCGAACGCGACGGCAAAACGTGCAGCAGATGAAGTTCGGCCTGGTTTTCCTGCGCGATCGACACGCCGTATTTCAGAGCCAGCTCTGAGTAATCGGAGAAGTCATAGGCCACGAGCACGCGTTTCAGATCTACGTGCAAAGTGTCGCTGACAAACTCTCGGCCATCGTTGTGCAGCACCAGCACGGGACAGGGAGCCATACGGGAGACTGACTCCGCCGTGGAGCCCAGCAGTGCGGCACGATGCGGACGGCGCCTCGAACTCATCACGATCATATCGATGCGTTCGGCCTGCGCCGTCGCCATGATCTGTTCGTCCACGGGGTTCCCCGGAACGGCGACGAAGCGGCACCCTGAATACTGAGGATCGATGTACTTCTGCATTGACTGTCGCAGTTCTTCCTCGCCGGCCGGACTGTCCGTGCAATGAAGCACGATCAATTCAGCGTCATGGGCGCGTGCCAGGGCCAGTGCGTAGCGCACGGCATTTCCCGAGTAGGGCGATAACTCAGTGGGACAAAGAATGCGTTTGATGCTGATCATGACAGTTACCTCTTACGTTCTGAGTTCAGCCTTCAGGCTGCTGCTTTGGCCGGACAAGCCAAAGCTTGAACTCTAAACGGGTGTCTAGTGCAAAAATATTGAGCTCGACATCAACCGATCGAGAGCATCGTCGACTTGGCGTAAGCGCGCTTGAAGTGTTTCTTTGCGGTCGTTGGTGCACTCCCTGAGCAAGGCCTCGCAAATGTCCTCGCGCTCGCTGTGCAGGCGGTTCCAGGCGAATCCGTCGTGTCCGCCGAGCGGGATCTCAGCCAGGCGAATCGGGGTCGTGTTAGTGGTCGTGTTTGCGTTCATGATTATTACCTCCGGCATTGCTGAACTTAAACGTGCGAGAGTTCCCAGAACTCTTTTTGCGCGCGCTTGGCCCAAGTCCAAAAGCGGCCTCTTCTGATGGTCGCTGGCGCTTCATTGCCGATTTCCTTGTGCAGGTAAATGCTGTCGCTGCCAGCTTCATCAATCACCATCTTCAGCTCGTGTGAGTACTGCGCCACAGGCTCGCGTCCGGCGATTTCAGCGGCCAGGTTTCGGGCCGCAACTTCGGCTTGCCGCGTCGCCATGTGACCCATCTTTGGTCCCTCGAAATTCACACAATCGCCGACGGCGTACACGCCTTTGTGCCTGGTCACGCGCATCGTCGAATCGACGTTGATGTAGCCGTCGCTATCGGTTATTCCCACGTTTGCAGCTGCGGCTGAGCCTCTGAAAGGCGGCAGTAACATGAGTAGATCGTGATTGATTGTTTGACCAGTCCCGGTGGCTACGGAATTTTGGGTTACTACTTCCACCGGGAAGTTTGGAACGAACTCGATCTGACGGGCAGTGAATGCTTTTTCGAGTGCGATCGCGGCTTCACGATCACCGAATTCCGATCCCAACTCGTGCGGACTCACCACGGTTATCTGCACGCGCTCGCGTTCGCCCCTGTCCTCTAATAAACGCGAGAGTGCTAACGCCGTTTCGTAAACAGGAACCGGCAGCCGTGTTCCTTCGCATTGACCAATCACCGCCCGCCCTTCGTGAAAATTAGAGAGGGCTTTGCCGAACTTGATGGCTTTGTCGACGTTGAGTAGATGATGAGCGTGTTCGTAGAAACCGCTGATGCGCTCCGTCGCGAGCCGCCGGCCTAAGGCAAACACGAGATAGTCATAAAAGAGATTGCCCTCAACCTCACCATGAGCAATCGCGACCTTCTTTTCCGACGGATCGATGCGCGCGACTTCTGCTTCGATGAAGTTCACGCGCCGATCGAGCATGGCGCGTCGCAGGTCATAGGCAATGTCCTTTGTCTCGCATTTACCAAAAGCCAGCTTCACCAGCGCTGGGTAGAAAACAAACTGGCGGCTTCGTGACACGAGCGTGATCTGGTGTTCGTCACCAAGTTTTTCGGCAAGACGCTCCGCGGCAACCACGCCGCCAAACCCGCCACCCAGCACTAGAACTTTCGCCATCTGCCTGATCCTTCTCTCAAAATCGCAACTGAGCCTGCGACTGCTGATGCCAGTGCACGGCCTGTACCACGTTCGTTTTATTGAGGTTCCGGGGAAAGGGAAGATCAGATTGCGAGGTATTTCGCAGGCGAGTTGAAAATTCCCGCAGGCTTGAAGAAAGTTTATTCCTTCAGGACTTGAGCCAGAGTTTTGAGTAGTTTCTCGGCGGTGTAGGGTTTGTTTAAGAAGACTGAGACGCCTTCGAGCGTGCCTTCGCCGGCGTGCTGTCCGGCTCCGAGACCGCTGGCGGCGATGATTCGCACCTTCGGATTCATTCGCTGCAACGCGCGTATCGTCGCCGCTCCGTCCATGAAAGGCATGACCATGTCTGTCAGCACCGCGGCGATCTCGTTCTTCTTGTCAGCGTAGAGTGCAAGTGCTTCGGTGCCGTCGCTGGCAGTCAGCACTCTGTAGCCGAAGGTCTCGAGCGTGCCGCGGGTTATCTCGCGAATCGATTCTTCGTCGTCGACTACGAGGATCAGCTCACTGTGTCCGATCGGAAGATCGCTTTGTAACACCGCCGCATCGATTGCCCCGGGCGTGTCGACCGCAGGCAGGTACAACGTAAACTGACTACCCTTGTGCAACTCGCTGTAAACGTTGATGAAGCCTCCGTGACTCTTGACGATCGTCAGCGCGGTTGAAAGACCGAGGCCCGTGCCTTTCGTCATCTCCTTCGTAGTGAAAAACGGTTCGAAGATCCGGCTTTGAATCTCCGTTGACATTCCCGGGCCCGTGTCGGACACACTGATCATCACGAAGCGTCCGGGCTTGGCCTCGAGATGCATGCGCGCGTAGTTTTCGTCGACAAAAGCATTTTCGGCTTTGATCGAAATCGAACCGCCTTCGGGCATCGCATCGCGCGCGTTCACGCACAGGTTCATCAGCACCTGGTGCATCTGAGTGGCGTCGGCGGAAATCAGCCAAAGGTCCGGCGGGATTTGAAAATTGATCTCGATCGATTTGGGCAGTGTTTCGCGAAGGATTTTGACAATCTCTTTGATGAGGTGCTTCGGCTGTAAGGTTACGCGTTCACCTTCGACGCCGCGCGCAAACGACAACACCTGCCGCACCATGTTTCCGCCACGTTCGGCATTGGTGCGCAAAACATCCAACCACTTCCTGCTCGCTTCGTCAGTCGCTTTTAACTGCAACATGTCGATGGCCATCAGGATCGGCGACAGCACGTTGTTGAGGTCGTGCGCGATTCCGCCGGCGAGCGTGCCGATCGATTCCATTCTCTGAGCGCGCAGAAACTGCGTCTCCATTCGTTTCTTTTCGGTGATGTCCGTATTGATGACGAGGATCGAGTGCGGTTGACCCTTTTCATCTCGCACGAGTGTCCAGCGGCTTTCGACGGTTATTTCCGTTCCGTCGCGGCGTGTTTGATGTATTTCGCCCTGCCACTCGCCACTCTTAATCACGGCCTGCGCTGCCTGCTCGAACTGCGTTGACGACTCTTTGAAAAGCAGCTCACGGGCATTCTTGCCGAGCGCTTCTTCAGCGGCCCAGCCGTAAATCTTTTCGGCGCCCTTGTTCCAGAACAGGACCTTCTGATCCAGATCGCGCACGAGAATCGCGTCCTGCGCCTGGTCCAACAGCGCAGCCTGTTCCCGGATCTGCTGTTCGGCTCGTTTGCGTTCGGTTATGTCGTTGCGGATTGCGACGTACTGGTATGGCTTTCCTTCCGCGTTGAGAAAGGGAACTATCGTCGTGTCTACCCAGTAAAAGCTGCCGTCCTTCGCACGATTCTTGATCTCGCCACGCCAGACTTTGCCACCGGCGATCGTCGTCCACAGGTCTCTGATGAACTCTTTCGGATGATAACCGGAGTTGATGATGCGATGGTCCTGGCCGAGCAGTTCCTCGCGCGAGTATTTTGAAATCTGGCAGAACTTGTCGTTGACGTAGTTGATGATGCCGCGTTGATCGGTGATCGCCACGATGGCCGATTCGTCGAGCGCGAATTTGATGTCCGCAAGTTCCTTTTGGGAACGTTGTAGAGCTTCTTCGGGCTGGAGCTGATTGTCGACCAGGGTTGAATCAGTGACCGTCATGGATTACATCTCGGCGTCAGCGATGGCTTGCGCGTCTTCCAGTTTCTTCAGCCGATATCTTAGCTGATCGCGCGAAATGCCGAGTAGTTCCGCGGCGCGTGTTTGATTACCGCCGCTTCGCTCGATGGCTTGTCTAACAAAGGACAGCTCGGCTTCATCGAGCGAGATTCCCTGATCGGGTAAGAGAAACTGAGTGGAGTCTTTATCGCCGGATACCCGGTCAAGTTGGGGTGCTTCCAACAACCCGCCGGGCAGGTATTCAGTCGTGATCTCGTCGCTGTCTTCGAGAATCAGCGCGCGTTCGATGACGTTGCGCAACTCCCGAACGTTACCCGGCCAGCGGTATTTTCGAAACACGTCTGTGGCTTCGGACGAGAGGCGAGAGATCTTCTTGTTTCGTTTGAGCCGCGCGCCGATCGTGTCGATGTAGTGTTGCGACAACAGTAAGACGTCGTCGCCGCGGTCGCGCAGCGGCGGAATATCGATCTGAATAATCGAGAGACGGTAATAAAGATCGAGGCGAAAGCGGCCGGCCTCGCTTTCTGTTTTTAGATCGCGATTCGAGGCGGCGAGCACACGCACATCGAGTGGAATGTCCTTTAAACCACCGACGCGCCGGAATGCTCCTTCTTCCAATACGCGCAACAGCTTTGCTTGCAGCGACAGCTCGAGTTCGCCGATTTCGTCGAGCAGCAGTGTGCCGCCTTCAGCCTGTTCGAACAGTCCTTCTTTGCGCGCCTTCGCATCGGTGAACGCGCCTTTTTCATAACCAAAGAGCTCGGATTCGATGAGCGTGGCCGGCAGCGCCGCGCAGTTCACCGCGACAAACGGCCGGTCAGATCTTTGAGATCCATAATGGATCGCCTTCGCAACGAGATCCTTTCCCGTTCCGGATTCGCCCTGGAGCAGCACAGAGGAGACCTCGCTTTCCGCGACCTTTGCTGCCAGGCCGAGCATCTTCTTCATCGCGGGCGACTCGCCCACGATCTGCCGGAAATTAAACTCTCGCGCCCGCTCTTTTCTTACCTGTTCGACTTCGCGCCGCAGGTGCCGCGTCTCAATCGCATTACGAATCGTGACGCGCAACTCTTCGAGATTGATGGGCTTGCCGATGAAGTCGTAGGCGCCGCCGCGCAGGGCCGAGATGGTGTTGGTGACCTGCACATTGCCCGTGATCATAATGACAATCGCCCCAGGTTGTTCGCTCTTGATCTCGCGCAGCACGTCGAGACCGGAACCATCCGGCAGATCGATGTCGAGCAGAACTGCGGCCGGAGACTCGGTACGAAATTGCTTTAGAGCGTCAGCCACCGACCCTGCTTCAACCGCTGCAAAGCCCCAGCTTTGCAACGCTTCCCGCAGCGTCCAGCGAATCGCTTCGTCATCGTCGACGACGAGTATTTGTTGGTTTGCAGACTTGTGCGACATGTTGATGAGCCGGTGTCTCGGGTCCGATTATATGCGAAAAAGCACGCACTAGCTGTGAAGGTTTCCGCTTTTTCAGCTACACGCAGTGCACCAGCGAGAAAAATCCCACCTAAATTAGTTGGACCAAGACTGTGAACGCAAGTTGCAGTAACGTTCGCAGCCTCGTAGACCGACTTAAGCGAAAACCCATGATAAAGCCTCAACTCAAAAGCATCTTGGTCGTCGACGATGAGAGAAGCGTCACTGACTCTTTAAGACTGATTCTTACAGAAGCCGGTTTTCAAGTCTTTACGGCGCACTCGTTTGGCGAATCGCTCGTCATCATAAACGACACGGCACTCAATCTGGTAATCACCGACTTCTGCCTGCCGGACGCTACGGGAATCGACGTGATCAATCACGTTAAGAATCATAGTCCCGACGCTGAAGTGATCCTGATGACGGGTCACGGCTCGCTGGACGTCACTATCGAAGCCATCAAACGAGGCGCTTACTACTATCTCGAGAAACCCTACGCGATCGATCGGCTGCGGACTTTGGTCGATCGTGCACTGGAGTTCGCGGCGTTGAAACACGAGAACCAAACGCTCAAGCGCACGTTGAGCGCCGATAGCGAGACGTTCGGCATGGTCGGCTGCGATCCGAAACTGCGCGAGATCGTCGAGACGATTCGTACCGCGGCGCGTTCCGATGCGTCTGTGCTGATCGAAGGCGAGAGCGGAACGGGTAAAGAGTTGATAGCTGAAGCTTTCCATGCGCAGAGTCAACGTGCGGGCGGGCCATTCATTCGTATCAATTGCTCGGCGATACCACACGAGCTCATCGAATCGGAGTTGTTCGGATATAAAAAAGGCGCATTCACGGGCGCCGATCGCGACAAACGCGGCTTGATGGAAGTAGCGAGCGGCGGAACACTGCTGCTCGACGAGATCGCGGAAATGCCGACGCATTTGCAGACCAAACTACTGCGCGTCTTGCAGGAACGAAAGCTGCGCCGGTTAGGCGACGAGCGTGAGATCAACGTCAATTTTCGACTCGTCTCGGCAACAAATCGCGATACGGCCGCGCTGTTGCAGCAAGGCGACCTGCGCGAGGATTTGTACTTTCGCGTCAGCACGATCCGGATCAAAGTGCCGCCCTTGCGCGATCGTCTTGAAGACCTTCCGTTGCTTGCCAGGCACTTCCTCGAGCGGTTCAACCTTCAATACGGCAAGGACATTCGCGAGATTTCCGAAGCGGCTATCTCGCGTCTCATCCAGTATCACTGGCCGGGAAATATTCGTGAGCTCGAAAGCGTCATCGAACGTGCGGTGCTGTTTTGTTCGGGTCACAAGCTGGCGCCCGAATGTCTGCCGGAACAGTTTCAACCCCAGCACTTCAACAACTCCCGGTTCGTAATTCCTCCGTTGGTCCCACTGGAAGAGATTGAGCGTGCTGCAATTATGCAGACACTCGAACGCACCTCAGGCAACATCAGGCGAAGCGCGCAGATCCTTCGCTGCCCGCGGCCAACCTTCTATCGCAAACTCAAAAAGTTCGGAATCAAAGTCAGCCGGCCCAGCGGTTCGACCAATGGTCCACACTGAATCATTCGTCTCGTTCGTGGCCTCACTCTGAGACATAGTTCTCCTCGTTCTCCACTTCAACAACGCAAATATGGACCAAATGTACGAGGGCATGGCTCTTGCAGAGTCCCTTGCAAATTACTCGAGGCCCTTCTCGAGCATGGTCCAAGGTCATTCCCGATCTAATCGGAGGAACGGAAGATGAGAAGCACACATAAGACCCACCAAAGGAGGAAGCTCTCCTTTCTGCTGTTGTCATCCCTCGTATTGCTGTTGAGCGCGATGAGCGCTCAAGCCCAATTTATTGTGCCCGACGTGGAGCCGGCGCCAGTTCCGGCACCGGCTCCTACACCAGTTTGTAATCGAACCATCAAGGCCGATGTAGTCGCACTGGACCAGGCCATCATGTACAACCGTCTCGGAGCAGTGAATCCGGGCGGAATGATTTACGCCCTCAAGCAGGACGTCGTGGCGATCGATCCCGCACGAGGGCTTGTCGCCGGCAACGTGAAACTGCGGGCTGACAAGCGTCCGCGGCCCCTCGCCCTGAGAATGAATAGTGGCGACTGTTTGCGGATAGCTTTCACCAATCTCTTGTCTCCCTCGCCGCTCAGCGATCAACCAGCCACAAGATCGGCGGGTGTACACGTAATAGGCATGGAATTGGTCAACGGCATCAGCTCTGACGGATCGAACGTGGGAACCAATCCGGCAAGCCTCGTTGGCCCAGGCGCTTCCACTGTCTACACTTTCTTCGCCACGCGCGAAGGAAACAATTTGATGTACAGCACCGGCGCCACCACCAGCGGTGAAGGCGACGGCGGAACGTTGGCCGAAGGTTTATTCGGCAGCGTTAACGTCGAGCCGAAAGGCGCCGAGTGGTATCGCTCGCAGTTGACTCAGGAAGACATGAAACTGGCGCAAACCGGAACCACGCCGGCAGGCCAGCCGATTCTTAACTACGACGCGGTGTATCCGGTTGGACACCCCAAAGCCGGCAAGCCAATCATCAGGATGCTGAACGGCGACACGATTGTTCACACCGATCTCAACGCGATCATCACCGGTCCAAACAAAGGACGTTTCCCGGCTGGAACGTTCAAGTTAAACCAAACCGAACCCGATCGCGAACGGCCGTTCCGCGAGTTCACCGTGATCTATCACGATGAAATCAAAGCGATTCAGGCCTTTCCGCAGTTTCAGGATCCGGTTCTCAAACACACCCTGCACAGCGTGCGCGACGGTTTCGCCATTAACTACGGCGTGGCCGGCGCCGGCGCCGAAATCCTTGCCAACCGGCTCGGAGTCGGACCGATGTTCAACTGCACGGAGTGCAAGTTTGAAGAGTTCTTCCTTTCGTCATGGACCATCGGCGATCCGGCACAGATAGTTGACGTGCCCGCCAATACCACTGACGCAAACGGCAACTTGATTCCGGGAAGAAAGGCGAACAGAGTCCTGTACCCGGACGATCCTTCCAACGTGCATCACAGCTATCTAGGGGACCCCGTGAAGATGAGAGTGGTGCATGCGGGACCAAAGGAACATCACGTTCACCACCTGCACGCGCATCAATGGTTGCAAACACCAGACGATGACAATTCGACTTATCTGGATAGTCAGAGTCTCGGACCAGGCTATGCGTTCACGACCGAAATCGTTCACGGCGGCACGGGCAACCGCAACCAGACCGTCGGCGATTCAATCTTCCACTGCCACTTCTATCCACACTTTGCGCAAGGCATGTGGGAACTGTGGCGTGCACACGACGTTTTTGAAACGGGAACAGTGCTGGATGCCAAAGGCATTCCAGTCCCCGGCTCCCGCGCCTTGCCCGACGGTGAAATCATTGCGGGTACACCAACCCCCGCGATCGTGCCGTTACCGACTTTGGCAATGGCTCCGATGCCGACAGCCACCCGGCCCGGTTATCCATTCTTCGTACCGGCAGTTGCCGGCCATCGCCCGCCGAAGCCGCCACTCGATACGATCGACGATGGAGGTCTGCCGCGACACATCATCACTGGCGGAACCTTCATCAGCGTTGAAAACCGTCTCGACTTCAGTAAAGAGTTGGTCACAGCCGTGGCCCAGAAACTTGCGGAAACGGGCACGACTCAGGAAATAGCCGCGATGGTCTATCACGAACAACGGTTGCACGCGAGCTTCAAGCCCGACGGCACACCGGCGAACTTCGTGCTCAATGGACTGCCGCGCAAACCAGGCGCTCCGTACGCAGATCCCTGCATCAACAGCAACGGCGTTGCGGTTGGAACTCCGCGCACTTACAAAGCGGCTGCATTCCAGCTCGACATCAAACTGAATAAAGCAGGATGGCACTTCCCACAGTCACGTATTCTCTCGCTGTGGGCCGACGTAGCACCGACAATCGCCGGCACTCGCCCACCGGAACCGTTCTTCTTCCGCGCGAACACCAACGATTGCATCACGTTCTATCACACCAATCTCGTACCCGGCGTTTACGAGCAGGACGACTTTCAGGTTCGCACGCCGACGGACATCATCGGACAACACATTCACCTCGTGAAGTTTGACGTTACCTCGTCAGACGGCTCGGGCAACGGCTTCAACTACGAAGACGGAACGTTCAGTCCGGATGAAGTAATCGAACGCATACACGCCATTCGCAAACAGAATGGTTGTGTCGGCAAGGACTCGGGCGACATTCGCGACGGCACGTTCACGTGTCCGAAAGCGAAAGCGCACCCGTACTTCGGCACGCTCGGCGCACAGACCACCGTGCAACGCTGGTTTGCCGACGATGTTTTGAACAACAACAAGGTCGACCGCACGCTCCGCACAGTGTTCACACACGATCACTTCGGACCATCGAGTCACCAGCAAACCGGTCTCTACGCCGGTCTGGTAATCGAGCCGAAAGGTTCGGTCTGGAAGAACCCGGAAACGGGAGTAACGATGGGCACTCGCGTGGTTGATGGTGGACCGACAAGCTGGCAGGCGAACATCATTGAAACTGATCCGTCGCTGAGCCATCGCGAGTTTCTGTTTGAGTTCGCGGATTATCAGCTTGCGTACCAGGCAGGTGCGGGTGTTGACGTCAACGGCCGGCCGATCGCCGATCCGCTACGTGTAATTAATCCGCCAATCGTCAACGAGATCGGCTTGCCGTTCATCGTTGAAAACGGTCTGGTTTGTCCCGGTGGCGTTCCGGCTCCTTGTCCGGAAGCAGTCTCCTCGAAAGACCCTGGCACGATGAGTGTCAATTATCGGAATGAGCCCGTGCCGCTGCGCGTGCGCAATCCAGGCACCAACACACAAGCCAGCGGCGCTGCTGGTGATCTTTCCAAGGTTTACAAGTCGAACATCTTTCGTGCCGATCCGGCCTTCAACGTACAGCCAACGTTCTATCCAGCGCTGACGAAGGGCGTGCAGCCGGGCGATCCGTTCACACCGCTGCTGCGAGCTTATGAAAATGACAAAGTGCAGATTCGTATCCTCGTCGGAGCACACGAAGAAACACACAACCTGACTATCAACGGTCACAAGTGGCTGCATCAACCAGGCACGCCGCACGATCCGCTGGCAGTCAACAACTCCGGCTATCGTAATTCGCAAGTGGCCGGAATCTCCGAACACTTCGAATTTCTGACCGGCAAGGAGTCGATCCTCGGCAACCGTCCGTTCATCGATTATCTCTACCAGAACAGCGCGTCTGTTGACGGTCAGTGGAACGGTGTGTGGGGAATCATGCGAATCTACAACGGTCGCAGAGGAATACTCACAGACCTGATGGCGTTGCCCAACAACATGGAAGGCGCAGCGCAACTTTCAACCAACGATTCGGCGTTCACGCCCGACACCGAGTTTCCAAACGGTATCACCGACTATAAGGACACAACGGACGCTTCGGTCACAGCCGACACCACCGTGACGACAAATACGAAGTTCATGTCGCCCGACATGGTGACGGAAACGACTAATCTCGAAGGCGCCGCAATGGTCGAGGGATTCACGCAAACCACTATCGTGCAATCGCTCGATAGTGACTTTGCGACGGGCAAGTTCGTTGCTACCGGCATCTGTCCGTGGAACGCGCCACGAAGAAACATCAGCGTTACCGCGGTCAACGCCTCGGCATTGCCTGGCGGCAAGCTGGTTTACAACAGCCGCCCGGGAAATGGCGGCGCGCTCAACGATCCGACTGCGATCATGTACTTCCGCAGTTCGGACATCGACGCCTACGGCAAGGTGAAGGCCGGCGTTCCGATCGAGCCACTTGTGGTTCGAGCAAGAGCCGGTGAGTGCATCAACTTTACGTTGCTCAACAAGCTGCCGAAGCTGATGGCGGATCTCGACGGCTTCAACACGTTGCCGAACATCATCCACCACTTCAACGCCAATCAGGTGAAACCATCCAACCAGGTTGGTTTGCACCCGCAACTGCTCGCTTACAACGTGATCAATAGCGACGGTAAGAATGTTGGTTTCAATCCAAACCAGACCGTTGGACCAGGCGGCATCGCCCGGTACACGTGGTACGCCGGCGACGTTGTTATCAACGGCTTCCAGCGCATCGCGACTCCAATCGAGTTTGGCGCGACCAACCTGATCTCGTCCGACCCAATCAAGCACAGCAACAAGGGCGCGATTGGTTCACTGATCATCGAACCGGCAGGATCAACGTGGATTGAGGATGCGGGATCGCGCGCGCAAGCGACGGTTACCAAGACCGATGGCACGTCGTTCCGCGAGTTTGTCATGCAGTTCCAGACGGACATCAACATGAGATTTGCGGATGGCAGTCCGGTACCGAATCTCGGTGGTCCGGAAGGAGCTGAAGACGCTGAAGACTCGGCCCAGAAAGCGATCAACTATCGCACTGAGCCGCTTTGGAAACGCATGGGATACGCGCCGGAAACTCCGTTTGGAGTTACACGTAATTTCGACTTCACCAACGTGCTGACTAACGCGATGGTTGGAGGCAATCCGCAGACACCGGTGTTCACCGCTCGTGCCGGCCAGTTGGTCCGGTTCAGAGTGCTGAATGCCAACGGTCATGCGCGCAACAACGTGTTCAACCTCCACGGACACTTCTGGCAGGAGGAACCCTACGCCAACAACTCCAAGGTGATTGGCAACAATCCGCTGTCGGAGTTCAAAGGCGCGCAGTTTGGAATTGGACCGTCGTCACATTACGAAGTGATTCCGGTGAATGGTGCAGGTGGTGCTCGTCGAGTTACCGGCGACTACCTGTATCGCACCCAGAATTCGTTCATGTTTGATGGCGGAATCTGGGGCATCTTCCGTGTGACACCGTAATTGCGACTGCTGGGAAGTTACGGTGTCCCTGCTGGGGTGGTCCTTACGGGCCACCCCCTTTTATCGACTCAGATTTTTTCGCACGTCTAACGCAATTTTCCCCACTTTTTACACGCAATATGCGGTGTTTATTGAATTTCCCGCAGGCACAAGGCTTGCACCGCACAGGTCAATTCACTCGAGGAGTGCAAATGATGCGACAAACCCACCCAAATCTATTCTTACTTGTAGCTTTACTTCTTTTAACGGCAACGGTTCAGGCGCAGGATGCGAAGCCACCCGCCGCGCCACAGAAAATAGTCGAACAAGGGATCGCGATCGAGTTCACCGCCGATCCCCTCGTGCAGAACGCGACGAAAATCCGCGCTGCCGAGGACGTCAACATAAAGTTCAAAGTCACCGACACGACCACCGGCACGCCTGTGAAGGGCCTCGGTCTTTCCGCTTGGATCAGTCTCCGGCCCAGCGAGAAAGCGACCGAGCCCGCGCAATGCCGCGAGAAGATCCGGTCCTATTTAACAGGCAGTCTCCGCACGCGCCCGGACGTCGATCTGAATTCTTATTACGTGCTGGCCTTGAACAAGAGCGCCGACATATCGGTTATCGATCCCTTGTTGGGATTCGGCGGCAGCAAACTGTTCACGCTCGTCATGTTGAAGAGTCCGGGCGAAGACTGGCTCCTGACGCGAGACGGCGAGAAGCTTTTTGTCACTCTGCCGCTGATCGATCAGGTCGCCGTAATCGATACGCGCAATTGGAAAGTCACCAACTACATCGACACCGGAAACAAACCGACGCGCATCACCGTGCAGCCGGACCAGCAATACATCTGGATCGCCAACGACGGTAAGGAAGGCGGCGTAACGGTTCTCGATCCGGTGAACCTGAAGGTCGTGGCCAAGATTCAGACGGGCGCCGGCCAGCACGACATTGCGCTCAGCAACGATAACCAGTTTGCCTTTGTCTCGAATAGTGAAGGCGGAACGGTTTCGGTTATCGACATTCGCAAGCTGGAAAAGCTCACTGACGTGAACGTTGGACCAGGCCCGGTCTCAATGGCGCTGTCAGATTTGAGCAAAGCGCTGTACGTCGCGAGTGAAGTCGACGGCACGGTGACGGTGATCGAACAACAGAGCCAACAGGTCCTGGCGCGCATGAAGACCAAACCGGGTGCGCGTTCGATCCGGTTCGCACCGGGCGGCCGCTACGGATTCGTGGTCAACACCAAGGAGAGTCTCATCAATATCTTCGACGCAGCGTCGAATCGCATGCTGCACGAAGTGAACGTCGGCAAGTCGCCGGATCAGATCATGTTCAGCGAGACGTTTGCTTTCGTCAGATCGCTCGAGACCGAGAAGGTTGAAATGCTGCGGCTCGGAACGATCGGCAAAGAGGTCGACATCACTGAGTTCCCCGGCGGGCAGGCTGCTCCCGGTCAGGGTTCGACTCCCGTTCGCGCCGATTCGATCGTTCTCGCCCCGGAAGGAAACTCCGTCATCGTCGCGAATCCCGTGGACAAGGTCCTTTATTACTACAGCGAGGGAATGGCGGCGCCGATGGGTAACTTCCAAAACTACCGGCGTGAGCCGCTCGCGGTCATGGTTGTCGATCGCAGCTTGCGCGAGATCAAACCCGGTGTTTATTCGACGACGATCAAGCTGCCTTCGAGTGGCCGCTACGATGTCGCTTTTCTTAACGACTCTCCGCGCGTGTCTCACTGCTTCGAGCTAAGTGCGGAAACCAACCCCGGATTGAAAGAGAAGCCGTTGGTGGCCCTGCGCATCGAGCATCAGATCAAGGAGCACAAGTTAGCGGTGGGCCAGGAGTTCACTTTCCGCTTCAAGCTTATCGACACGGCCACGGGCGATCCGAAAACAGACTTGAAAGATGTGCGTGTGTTGACGTTTCTGAGCCCCGGCACCTGGCAGCGTCGAGACATCGCGAAACCGATCGGCGACGGAGTCTACGAGCTCAAGATCAACGTGCCGCAAACCGGCGTCTACATGCTGTTCGTCGAATCGTCGTCGATGGGCGTGCGTTACGTAGACCTTCCTTACTTGATGCTGCAGGCAACCGAGTAAGCAGTTGAGAGGTTAATGAAAATGAACACACGAACACTCAAAATCTTCTGTATTGCAATACTCGTGCTCGCTAGCAGCAACGGCGCGGCCCAGTCATGCCACACTCCGGCGTCGCAAGCCAAAAAGCCGGAGACCAAAATGGTCATACCGGACGTGCCCGTGTTGGACCAGGAAGGCAACAAACTTCATTTCTACACCGACCTGATCAAAGGCAAGACCGTCGCCATCAACTTCATCTTTACGAACTGCACCACCATCTGCCCGCCGCTGGCTGCGACTTTTGCACGGCTGCAAAAAGAGATGGGCGACAAGATCGGTAAAGACGTTCACCTCATTTCGATCAGCGTCGATCCCGTGACTGACACACCCGAACGGTTGAAAGCGTGGGGCGCCAAGTTCAAAGCCGGCCCCGGCTGGACGTTTGTGACCGGTGAGAAGCAGGAGATGGACAAGCTGTTGAATGCGCTCGGCGCGGCCGTGTCGAGAAGAGAAGATCACACGCCCGCGATGATCATCGGAAACGACAGCAAGGGTGTTTGGACGCGCACTTACGGGCTCGCAAAGATCAGCCAGATCATGGGCGTGATTCAGAACGTGCGCGAAGGAAAAGTCGATGACGCTTCCGTCAGTGAGGAGACAAAGCGATGAAGTTCAGTCTCGTTCTGCTACTCATGATCGTGTCGGCGACTGTGGTTCTCGCGCAGGACCAGCAGTCACCCGCGGAGAAATACTTTTCAGACGTAGAGCTGATCAACCAGGACGGCGAGAAAGTGCGCTTCTACAGCGACGTGCTCAAAAACAAGATCGTGGTTATCAACACGTTCTTCACGACCTGCAAGAGCATCTGCCCGCCGATGAATCGAAACTTCGAAAAGATTCAGGAAGCGCTCGGCGATCGACTCGGTAAGAGCGTGTTTCTCGTTTCGATCTCTGTCGACCCGGCAACGGATACACCAACGCGGCTCAAGGAGTACGGCCGGCAGTTTCACGCGCGGCCGGGTTGGATGTTTCTCACGGGAAAGAAAGAGAACGTCGATTGGGCGCTTTACAAGTTGGGCCAATACGTTGAAGCCAAAGACAACCACACCAGCATTTTCATCATTGGCAACGAGCCAAAGGGTCTTTGGAAAAAAGCGTTTGGTTTGGCAAAGGCAGACGAATTGATTCGGATCGTCGAAGACGTAATAAACGACCGTTAGCTTTGCAGCGAGGCTGTCATGTTCATCAGACTCACACTCGTCCTTCTTATCGCAATCGCCGGTTGCTTGATGTGGCTTGGCCCAGCGCCGGTTCATTCACAGAACGCCGCCGGTTTACCCGCGGTCCAACGCCGCGAGCTCACGCTTCAGGAGAAACGCGGCAAGGCCTTCTATCTCAGAGGTGAGAGCGCGTCGGGCCAGGAAATCACGGCGATGATGGGCGAAGTGGATGTGCCCGCAACAACCCTCACGTGCGCTGGTTGTCACGGCAACAGAGGTGAGGGAATCACTGAAGGCGGTGTCACTGCCGGCAACATGAGCTGGTCGCACCTGACAAAACCTTACGGACATACGGACGACGGTGGGCGGAAGCATGCGGCGTACACCGAGTCTTCTTTTATTCGCACGATGACCGCAGGTTTGGATCCGGCCGGCAACAAGTTAGCGGTTGCGATGCCGACTTATCGCATGCCGCAGGAAGACATGGCGAACCTGATCGCGTACCTCAAACGAATCGAGACCGACACTGATCCCGGACTAACCGATACACGCATCGTGCTTGGCACGGTGCTGCCCGACAAAGCCGCACTCAGCGGCCTGGCCCAGTCGATGGGCGATGTGTTGCAGGCCTACTTTGCGGAGATCAATAACCACGGCGGCATCTATAACCGCAAGATCGAGTTGCGCGTGATGTATGGCGATTCGAAAACGACGACGGCAAACGTCAAGCACCTCATCGACAACGATCAGGTGTTTGCGATCGTGAGTGGACTTACGGCCGGCGCCGAAGACGACGTTGCTTCGTTGACGAAGGAGAAAGAGGTTCCGTTCATCGGTCCCTCGACTTTGATGCCGCAGAGAGGATTGCCGCTCAATCGTTACATCTTCTATCTGCTTCCCGGTTTGAAAGAGCAGGGACGCGCGCTCATTACATTCGCAGCGAAGAAAACTGACCCAGCAAACTCGCACGTGGCGATCGTTTCACCCGATCTCGAGTTCAATCGCAGTATTGCTCTTGCCATGGCGGAGCAGGCGAAAACTCGTTGGGGTTCGATCGCGCCGGTTTATTACACGCAAGAGGAATTCAGTGCGCCAGTGTTTGTGAGCGAGTCTAATCAGAAGGGAATCGACACTGTTTTCTTTCTCGGTTCGGGGCCCGAGGCAAACGCGGTTTTGCGAGAAGCTGAAGCGATTGGTTGGACCCCGACGATTTACCTGTTGGGCTCGCTGGTCGGCAGGAATGTCGCGGCGAATGTTTCAGTGAAGATGAAAGACAAAGTTTTCTTTGCCTTCCCGACAATTCCCGCGGATGTGTCGGCTGCCGGCGCGGCTGAATACAGCGGGTTGCTGCAAAGAAACAAGCTCAACTCACAGCATGCAGCCGCGCAAGCCTCAGCGATCGCGGCGGCGCGAATTTTGGTCCATGCGCTCGAGCTCTGCGGCAAAGACCTCAGCCGCGAACGGCTCATCACGTCGCTTGAGGGACTTTACGAATACGACACGGGTCTAATGCCGAAGATTACTTTTGGTCCAAACCGGCGCGTCGGCGCCCTCGGCGCGTACGTCGTCACCATCGATCCCGAAAAGAAACTCTTCCCCGCGACCGCCGAGTGGATCGCCGTCGAGTGAGTCAAAGACGCTCGCGATCGAACAGTACTGACCAGGGACGCAAAGCGACTGCCGCGCCGGCGGCGGCCGCTCCGAAATATGGCAGGGTGTAGAGCACAAAAGTAATTGGCGATGGCATCCAATGGTGGTTCAGAAAATAGAAGAAGTAGCCTAGCACCAGCGTCGCCACGACAAGAGGGTAACGCACGGGCCGAAACGTCGTTAATAGAATGGCTAATTTACCGGCCACGAATCCGCCCAGCAGGTTAGCCGCAGCATAAACACATCTGGAAACGAATCTCTCATTGGAGTCTTCCATCTGGATTGACTGAGAAATGAGTTGTGCAGCTTCCTCACTTGCGAGCAAAATGCCGAAGAAGTGTGCGCGGTTCTGCCACGGCGATCGCTGATCGATGAGTTTGAGGTAGGCTTCATTTACGAGGGCTGTTGTTTGTAACGTGTGATTCCTGTTTTCGCGCCGCATGTGCGCGTGCGCGATCTGTTTGAGCTCGCGCTCGACGAAAGGGATGAGTTGTTCGAGTGCAGACTCATCACCATCACTCCACTTCACAAGCAGACCGGTTACAACTGAGGAGTCGTCGGAGTTCATGGTGAAGAGATGAAAAGGAACCTGAGTACACGGAGATGATGACTGCGAAAGGAGTGTACGTCAAGAAATTCCCGGCGGGAGATAAAGTTTTGCGTGAGACAGCGCGTCTAACAAGTGGGCGTGAAACACAAAGAAGTCAACGTCACCTCACCTGGCTGCTCAGATGACTACGCGGCAGTGTTTCACGCCAACAACTTCTTGTAATTTAAGGCTTCTTTCGATCGCGGAAAGGGTAGAAGGTTCTGGTCTCCTCTCGCCCGCGCATATAGTCCGGTTCGCAAAGTCCTACAATCAAGTCTTTATTGCGCCTGACGGCCAGTGAGGCCCATTGACTGCCTCGTACGTAGATGTCGACCCGGCCATACCCATCAACCTTTTCACCTGTGGCTGTGACCACAGTATCGGGTCGGCGTTTCCACCCGAAACTCGTCAAGTAAGCTCTCACGTTGTGGAGCCGCCGGCGATTGAGTTCCGGATTGGTTTCCCCGGTGCCGAGGTGCGCAATCGCGACGATGATGCTGTCGTCACCCGCGAGATGATGCGCGTTATCAAGATAGTTATCGTTCATCTCGCAATCATTCAATGTCGGTTTCGGTATTTGCAGACCTTGATCCTTCGTCGCCTGCGCAACCGAACTGGAGACAAAGAGGAAAAACAACAGCACCATCTTCGCTGATTTGTACATTGTGCCTCTCTCTCTTTTGCTTAGAATCCAAACTCCTTGCAAAAGACACTTCTGGGATCCACACGCTTTCCATTTTTCTTGGTAACCACGTGCGTGTGAATGTAATTCTTACTATCAATACTTCCAAGCCCACCGATTAACCCGATTTGAACCGAGCCCTCGGCATTCGGTGATCCGCTACCAGGCCTGACGTGTACGAACTCCAGCCTCACACCGGCATACGGCCCTTTACTGTAACTCACCGTCATTACGTTCCAGTGCTTGGAGTCATCCTTATTTTTATCATGAGTCGAGATCCCACTCACTTGGCCTCCCGGTGGTGCATAGAGGGCTCCACCCGTAGAGGTTGCGTCGGAGTTAGGATAGATGTGGAAAATACCTCCTTTATCCTTTCCTGTACCTTGTGGGAAGGGCGCTGGTCCATGTCCCGGAGTGCGATAGCCGAAGGCGTCGGTCGGCGTTCCTGCCTTCTGAGCCTGGGCAACTGCATTGGGATTGCTACCGACAGTCAACGGATCGCGAATCGATCCTACCAGAGCACCGGGTCCACCAAATAGTTTTGCCAACTTGTCGTCGCAAGCTTTCTGGTTAGCGGCCCGCTGCTCTTTACTCTGCGCATGATTGTTGACGGTTGCGCCGCCACCACCACCGCCGCCACCACCGCCGCCACCGCCGCCGCCACCGACGAAACCGATGCAGTAGATGTACAGAAACTCCCACGTTTCAGCGATGACCTGGCCTTCGCTGTTGTAGGTGGTTGTCACCATGAACCGGGCGAAGCACTGGATATCCAGTCCGGCCGGATCGGTAAAATTCACCGGATCATTCTGGCAGTAAGTGTACAGGTTGAACGACTGCGGGTTGGTCAAGGTGGTCGCTTTCATCGCGGTTGGATCAACCTGTGTGAAGCGTCCCTGCTCCGAGTCGTAATATCGATTGACTGCATAATCCAGACCCGTAGTCGTACTGCGATCGTAGGAAGTGAAGCGATTGTTTGTGGAACCAGTCGATTCCGCATTCAAAGCTGTTCCAAAGGCTAGCGTGACTTGCTCGAACGATGTTCCGTTTGCCGGATTAGTGACCAGCCTCGTGCCGAGGCGGTCGGGGTGATGGTAGATGACCGCCTCTCCGCCCCCATTTGGAGTGAGCGTCGCGAGTAGCCGCGAGCTCAGGTAGATGTAAAACTTGGACCAGAGTGGAGTGGTAGATCCGCCTGTCTCCGTGTACTCGCCGATTACCGCCAAGCCTTCGGCAACGTAATAAGTACGCACTCCTGATTCTTCGGTAATCAAGCGTTGACCGTCATCACCGTAAGTGTAATTACCGATTACAGTGACGTTGTCGTCAGCTTTGATTTTGGCTAGACGACCAGCCGCGTCGTACTGATAACGCCGCCAGACTCCCGCGATGTTTTGCGTGCGCGTTTGGTTACCGGCTGCATCGTAGGCCCAACCGGAATTAGTAACTCGATTCGTAGCTGAATCAAATGTGAGGTTATTTATTCCATCACGCGGAATAGTTACACCTGCGGGTGGACCGTAAGGACTAATGCCACGCACCTTCGCATGAAATTCGGGCGCGAGGTCGAACGCCAGACGAACGTTGTTTCTGCCGTTTATCGGTACCTGGCTGGTCCAGAAAGCCCAACCACCGGAGTCCGGCTCTCGATAGAGATACGCCTTGTAAAGATCGTAGACAAACTGACTGTCATTGCGATTGCGGTTGATGTATTCCTGCGAAGAGAAGAGCGAAACACCCAGACTCTTCATACCCTCAAGAAACTGCGTCTGCCCCTGAATGTAATTGGTCCGGAGCGTACTCAACCAATTGTTCAGCTCCGTGGAGTTCGGTTGCCGGTTCAGTGCGCTCTGATAGAAGTTCTTGATGTAGTCTTCGAGCACGTAAGAGTGGGCGCCGAGGCGATTGCCATAACGTTCATACTCGTAGCTTTGTGCCCAGTTGTGGTTCTGCCCGCCGGTCGCTCGCAGTAAACGGCCGACAGCATCGTACTCAAAACCGCGATCCTTCGCGTGGTCCAGATTGTTCAGGATCTTGGTTAATTGACCGCTGCGCTTTCCATTCGGGCCAACGTAGTCATAGGAAAGATTCAGCAGCGTAGTTCCGTTGCGCGTCGCGGTTTGAGCCTCTATCAGCCCTGTCTGTGCGTTGTAGGAATAAGTTTCATTAACCTGGTTTGTGCCCGTTCCTACACTGATCCCGGTCATTTGGCTGGCGGCGTTGTAAGAAATGTTTGAGGCGTGTGTCTGGCCGCCAAAACTCAGGCCATTAAGGCGGCTGGCAATATCGTAATCCGTATGCACTGCTTTACGCGGCGCACTGCCATTACCGTACTCCGCCGGATACAGCACGTCCGTGATCCGGTGCAAGGAGTCGTAGCTGTAGGTCGTCACGAAAGGATAGCTGGGTCGGCTATTCAAGGTGAGGGTCTTTGAACTTATTCGTCCTTCAACATCGTCATACGCCAGAGTTTCGGTGCTGACACCTGCCGTGGTCGTCGTGACGATTTGGGTGATGTCTTTGGTATCAGTAGGACTGCTTTTCGTTCGATAAGTGAAACTAACCGCCGGCGCCGCGACGATCGGATTGCCGGTGTCGCCGAAGCCACTCGTGTCCCACGTTACGGATTGCAGGCGATTCAGCGGATCGTTGTTGTAGTTGTAGACAGTTTTCACCCCGCGTGCGTCGGTGCGCGTGCTGAGATTCGAGCGCGCATCGTAAGTGTAGACGTCGCTCCACGTGCCCGAGCCGACGTAAGTTCCCGCGTCGTTGAGAGTGGCATTCATCTCCGCCAGTTTTTGCGCCGTCAAGCGGCCCAGCGAGTCGTATTTAAACGTGCGTGTTTGCGAGCCCTGCACAACCTGCGTGAGGTTGCCGAGAGTGTTGTAGGTGTAGGTGGTCTGCATCCCGCCGTAATTCATCGGACCGGGACCCCAAAAGATCGGCTCGACGACTTCAACCAAATTGCCGTTGGCGTCAGTGCGGCCCCAACGTTCGCGACCCCACGCATCCTGCACGCGGGTGGTCTCGCCCGGAGCACTGCTGGCAACGTCGGGTCTTGTTACTTCGTTGTAAAAAGTTTTCGTCGTGCTGCCTTCGGGCGCTGTCAATATTGTCGGTCTACCCAAGGCATCGTAGGTTGTTGTACTCCACTGGGGAGTCTCGCCACTGCGATAAGGCCGCGTCTGTTGTGACAACTGGCCCATGTTGTTGTAAGTGGTATCGACGAAGTCCCATACACCATTTGGCCCGAGGGCTTTTTCCTGACGGATCTGCCCGCGGCCATTGAGATATTTGACAACCTGATCGCCGATGCTGCCGGTAGAGAGGTAGGTAGTCGTCGTTATCGACATTCCGGCGTCGTTATATGAATGATCTGTGTGTGCGCCAGTGGATGAGATTGCGCTGGTGCCTCGCAGAGTGGCGGGGTCGTACGTCGTGCTTGAAATACGCCCGTTAGCATCCGTGTAGGTGAGACCAAGACCGGTATTGAAGTCGCAGGTCGCGCTGGTTTTTATTTGCTTGTAGGGGTCGGTTGCCGAGCCGCGTGTTTGTGAGTGCGCGTAGGCATATTGGGTATTGACCGAGTAGTTGTAAATGGTTTCTTCGCAACATGAAGTCGATGTCTTCACCATGTTGCCGGTGATGTCGTACCGTCGCGTTTCCGTAATTGCGCCCGTCAGGCTGGCGGCATTCGCATAACTTGTGATTTGCGTGACATTGCCACGGTAGTCCGTGGCCGGGTTGTAGTTACTGTACCAGTAGCAGTTCCATTGCAGACATTCGATCATCCAGTGGTCCCATTGGTAGCAATCGCATTGCTCGTACTGCGGTCCATACGGATTGTGGGACTCGTCGTGCATGTAAACGCCGGGCGCATCGGTGAGGGTCTGGCCGTCGTACTGATACTCGGTGCGCGAAACTCGCGTCACGTTGTCGGCCGCAAACACATCCACGATCAGCGGTAGATTGAAAATATGCCGGTTCGTGTAGTTGGCGCTGTTTTGATACGTCGTACGCGTGGCTCGCAACAGAGCTGTGCCACCGTAATTGTAGTCACGCATCTCTGTTACCTGATTGTAGGAGCCATAGCTATACTCGGTGGCCGTCATTTGCCCGCGTTCATCGGTGCTTTCCACACGAGTCTGACGGTGCGAATCATACGCGCCCGGTTCCCAGAAGATCTTTTCGCGCTCCAGTACTTGTCCTTCAGTCACGTAGGTCTCGGCTTCATAAAACAGGCCGTCGTTCCATTGTCCGGGTTCGTTAATCGAAAACTGTTTCCGCTTGGTGCCGTTCGGCAGCGTGATGGTTGTCGTGCTCGGAGTCGGCGGCGCGGGATTTTGATTAACCGCGAATCCGGTGGTAGCGGTGTCGACATTCGTGCCGTCTCGTGACCACGTCTCAAGTAATGATGTGTAGGTCGGAGCGTCTGTAAGAGTGTAGTTGGGCGTGAGCGGATAGTTGTACTCTTCCTTGGATATCAGTGATCCCTGTGTGACGGTGCCCATGTCGTTGAGCGACGAAGCAGAGAAGCCCATGCCGCGCTGTTGGACCACCTTGGCGAGCATTCCGTAGCTCGAGTAAGAATCAGAATCGTTCAACCAGTAACCCGAGTTCGTCCCGGGGTAATAGATGGCGTCGAGGACCCACGGAAAGTAATCACGCACACCGATTGTCATTCCGTTGAATCCGGGATTGATTGTGTGCTGGTGATAGTGCAGGCGGACGAGGGTTCGCGTCGTACCGTTGAGTCCGGGACCGGTAACCGCGGTCAAAAGATTGTTCGCGTTGTAGTGGAAGTTGATTACACGTCCAAGCGTGTCGACGACGGCTTGAATGCGTGGCCCGGCGTTGTTCACATAACTAATCGAGATGATATTGCCGTTAGCGTCTTCGATCGAGGTGGGGAAGACTCCTCCACCAGCCTGGGAATATGCGCCGTAAGTGACTACGGTGCCGTTCGGCAGCTTTGCCTGAGCCCAGGTGATGACGCCGTTAGTGCCGGTCTGGTAGGTGTAGTCGATAAACGAACCGTCGGTTGTGTGCATAACGCCGATGGTTCCCCAACTGTAGAAACTGATGTTGCCGGTATAACTGTGCCGAGTGCCGTCGGCATCGACCAGCATGCAGCCGGTAGGGATTGTGATTCCCAACAACTTGCCGAAGCCCAGGTTGAATCCCGGTGCAGGCCACGTTTTGTCGTTGTCGTAGCTCATCTGCGTTCCCGCCTTGTTCCAAAGACGGGAGTTGTATGCGAGACCGAGCGAGACGTCCATTCCTCGTCCCGCAGCGCTATAGATCGGGGCAGAGAATTGAAAGTTACCGCTGCCGATTCCTTCGTCCGGACTGCTGCCCGGAGGATCGCCCACACGATTGCCGGGGTCGTCGGCTGACCAGTAGTTGCTGCCGTCCCAAACCCCACCCGCGAACATCGGCGCCGGCGCTGCTTTTTTCGCTGCATGACGGCGTTTAAGCGAACCGCTTCTCTTACTCTGCGAATCGCGGCTCGGAGTGCTTTGCGACGCTTTCGCTTCTTTGATTGCAGCAATTGCTTCGGGAGGTAAATCGCGAGAGGAGACGGTGATGGTATTCGTCGGTTTTTCGTTCAGATTACGGCGCGGCGTGTTGCGGACCGTCACCTTCACCTGGCCGGTTTGGCCGGCGCCGCTGGCGAAGATCGTAAACTCGCCGGGCGTGGTCGCTACGAATTTTCCTTGCGGCGAAATTTTTACCTTCTTGTTAGGAGACGAACCTTGTCCACTCCACTTCGTCTTAACGCCGCCGACTGTATTGCCGTCGTTATCGTAAGCAACGGCGACGAACCTGACCTCGTCATCGAGATCAACCACTACGTTCTCAGGCAGGATCTGAAGCCGGCTCACCTTTGCGTCGCGCTCGGCTTGCGTCTCCTGTTTCTTCGCTCGTTGGTTTCCCTGACCCTGAATCAGTGCCGCCAGCCAACTACCTGGATACCAGAATTTCAACGTGACGGTTGCGGCACTCGCCACGTCAACGATCGTCCGCGGAGCAGCGGGCGTGGAACTTGAAAACAGACAGACGATCAGGGCAATTGCAAAAATGCGACTCTTGAAAGAAATTTGATCTTTTTGGAGCCGAGACGTTGATCCGAACCATGAGTAGACACTGCGAGAAAGAGGATGAAAAGACATGGGAGTCCTCCATTAGGTAGATGCCTGTTGATTCCGAAGAACGTTCGTGGCTTGGGAGCGGGATAGCGAAAACGTTCGAGGATGTGAGCCGCTCGTGCGGTTGTGGTCTTATACTTCAGGTGTGGGTCATGCTGTCAATAGCAATGTGAAAAAATTTTTTCGCGCACACGCTTTGCGATCGAATTCGCTCGGGCTTAAGATTCGGTCCATGATCCTAACTGCTCTTCGCTCAGGCTGTGTCGCGTTCGTTCTCCTCTTCGTTGTCACATCTTCCGCGGCGCAAACGGTTTCGCGCTGCCACCCTTCTCCGCCGATGCCGCAGAACCCGAAGCCGGGTGTTATTGGTCTGAGTCTCAGCCGCGACGGCAAGACTCTCCTCGCTGCCGGCTCGGATGGCATCATCCGCGTTTGGGATCTCGCGTCAGGAGAAGTGAAACGAACGCTGACCGGTCACACTAATTCGATCTACAAAGCTGAATTCAGTCCGAATGAAAAACTGATCGCGTCGTCGAGCCGCGATATGACGGCAAGAATTTGGGACTTCGCCACCGGACGTGAGCTTCATAAGTTGACCGGATTCCATTGCGCCGTTAAGTCGGTCGTGTTCAGTCCGAACGGAAAGATGGTCGCGGCGGTCGGCAATGA